>JANLQZ010000365.1:0-2092 GCA_031368125.1 Betaproteobacteria bacterium | reverse complement strand
GGTGACCAGCGCCACCCAGGCGCCATAAATGGCGAAGACGAGGATCCAGGTCGGCCATTCAAAGCCGTCGCCGCGCCCGGCCGACCGGCGCGAGCGATTGCCGTTGGCGGTTGTTGCGGCCGCCGCGCCCGAGGCTGCGCCCGGCCCGAGCGGACCCTCGTTGGCAGGCGCTTCGACCATCGTCGGCGAAAAACCCGGCAGGTCGCCCGGAACCCGGCCACCAGGTGATGCCTGTGGCACGTCGATCGGTCTGGCAAACATATGAGTGATTTTCATGCGGCAGTGTATGGATTGGCCGGCAGAATCAGGCAAAAAATGAGTCATTCTCATACTTGCAAAATGCCGACCTGCAGGAATTCTATACTCTGGTCATACACCTATGGGGCAGGAATAGTCATGTCAAACATTCATCAAACGCATGGATCCGACGTCCACCTGTTCCATCGGCGCCTGCCGCCGCTGCATGCGCTGACGGTGTTCGCCGCCGCGGCGGCCTCCGGCAGTTTCAGCCGTGCGGCAGAACTGCTGTTTGTCACCCAGGGCGCAGTCAGCCGCCAGATCCAGCAACTCGAGAAGTACCTGGGTTGTCCGGTGTTCGTGCGGCACAAGCGCGGCCTCAAGCTGACGGCCGAAGGGCAGTTGCTGCTGCCGGTGGTGGACGACGCGCTGGGCCGACTCGCCGGCGCCTGCGACAGCCTGAAGACGATCGGTCAGGTGCTGGTGCTGCGCATGCCGCCGACCTTCACCGCGCGCTGGTTTCTGCCGATCCTGCCCGGGTTGCGCGCCCTGCTGCCGGACGTGGATGTGCGCATCACCACCTACGACGCGTGGGAGCCGGAGTTCGAGCGCTCGGACGTGGATGCGGCGGTGGTGCAGGGGCGCGGCGGATGGCTGGGGGTGGAGGCGGTGGCACTGATGGCCGATGTGCTCAGCCCGGTGTGTTCGCCGCAACTGGCGGCGCAAATCCGCTCGCCCGCGGACCTGCTCACGCTGCCGCTGCTGCATTGCGACCCACTTGACGGCTGGCCGCGCTGGCTGCAGGCCGCCGGAGTGGAAAACAAGGAGGCGCGCCGCGGCCAGACCTTCGACACGCTCGACCTGGCGCTGGCTGCGGCAACACGCGGGCAGGGGGTGGCGATCGGCGACCTCAACCTGGTGCGCGAAAGCCTGCGCGACGGGATCCTGGTGGCGCCTTTCACGCAGACCATCGACCAGGGCCTGTCCTATTACCTCGTGTACCCGCCGGATCGGGCCGAGCAGCCCAAGATACGCATCCTGCGTCAATGGCTCACCGAGAGCGCCGGCCGGATATGAGACATCCTGTGTCAACCCACCACGGGTTTGATGAGCAATTGGGCACCTGCCCGGGCCGGCGGCGGACGACCGGTTGCGATGTGGCAGCAGGCACCGAACCGGTCGTGCGCAAGCGCCTTGTTAGCATCGGGCAGCGACCCGCCACCCAACCGAGCAGCACGCCATGCCGCGCAAGAACGAATCCAGCCCCCAGGAAATCCACTTCCTGCTGTTGCCGGAGTTTTCGATGATGGGCTTCGTCTCGGCGATCGAACCGCTGCGGGTCGCCAACCGGTTCCGTGCAAACTCCTACCGCTGGCACATCCTGAGTTGTGACGGTGGCCCGGCGACCGCCAGCAACGGCATGTCGCTGAACGCCGAGGGCTCGTTTCTCGACGTCCGCGGTGTCGGGACGGTGTTCGTGGTCGCCGGTTTCAACCCGCTGGACTACGACCGCCCGGCCCTGTCGGCTTGGCTGCGTTCAGTGGCGCGCTCGGGCGCGACGCTGGGGGCCATCGACACCGGGGCCTTCCTGCTGGCGCAAGCCAATCTGCTCGGCGACGAGCCGGTCACGCTGCACTGGGAAGCGCAGGCGGCGTTCGCCGAACGTTATCCCGCGATCACGGTGACCAAGGAATTGTTCGAGCTGGGGCGCCGGTGCATCAGCTGCGCGGGCGGCACGTCGGCGATCGACATGATGCTGGCCCTGATCGCCCAGGCCCATGGGCGGGAACTGGCCGCGCAGGTGTCGGAGCAGTTCGTGCTGGGCCGCATCCGCAGCCGCTCGGACCACCAGCGC
>JANLQZ010000937.1:0-2526 GCA_031368125.1 Betaproteobacteria bacterium | reverse complement strand
CGAGATCCGCATCGATGGCCAGAACGTGAACGCAGTGTCCGCCGCCCACCGGGGTTGCGCCATGGTGTTCCAGTCGTACGCGTTGTACCCGCACATGACGGTCTACGACAACATGGCCTTCGGGCTGGAAAACTCGGGCGTGCCCAAGGCGCAGATCGAGGCCAAGGTCGGCGCCGCCGCCACGCTCCTGCGCCTGGATGAACTGCTGCGGCGCAAGCCAACGCAGCTGTCGGGCGGTCAGCGCCAGCGCGTGGCCATCGGCCGCGCCATCGTGCGCGAGCCCAAGTTGTTCCTGTTCGACGAACCGCTGTCGAACCTGGACGCAGAATTGCGGGTGTCGATGCGCGCCGAGATCCGCGACCTGCACGCGCGCCTGAAGGCCACCATGGTCTATGTCACGCACGATCAGGTCGAGGCCATGACCATGGCCGACAAGATCGTGGTGCTGAGAGCCGGGCGGGTGGAGCAGGTTGGTGCGCCGCTGGAGTTGTACAACCGGCCGGTCAACACCTTTGTGGCCGGTTTCATCGGCAGTCCGCGCATGAACTTCCTTCCGGTGGCCCTGCTGCCACCGGACGCGAGCACCGGCGCCCATGCGCTGGTGCCCGCCGGCACGCATACCATCGGCCTGCGGCCCGAACATGCGCAGATCGCCGATGGCGGACCGATCGCGATGCGGGTCTCGCAAGTCGAGCAACTGGGCTCCACCAGCCTGCTGCACGGAACGGTGGGCACCGACACACCGTTCGAGATGGTGCTGAACGGGCAGACCGCGATTGCCGGCGGCGACACGGTACGCCTCGGGCTTCCCGCACAGTACCTGCATTGCTTCAATGTGGAGGGCCTGCGCCTGTGAAGACCCTGAGCGGAGCGCATCTCACCCGTGCCGACGAACACGGCATCGACCTGGCGCTCGATGGCGGCGCAACGTTCAGTGTGCAAGTGCTCGAGGCGAGCATGGTGCGGGTGCGCTACAAGCCCGCCGCCGGCTACAGGGAGCCGCGCACCTGGGCCATTGCGCCAGCGCCAAGCGGCGACGTGCCCTGGCATGGCCGCGCGCGCGACGACCTGAGCGGCTTCGGCTGCCCGGCCGCGCGACTGACGCGGCGCGATGCGCAGGTGACGCTGGACACCGGCGCGTTGTCCGTCACGGTGCGCCCCGAGCCGCTGATGTTGTCGTGGACCGACGGCGCGGGCCGGCCGCTGGTGCACGACCGCGCCACCTCGTCCTATTTCGCCAGTGCACGCACCGGCGCCGTCCGCCACTACCTGCAGCGCGACCGGGCCGAGCGTTATTACGGCCTCGGCGACAAGACCGGCGCGCTCAACCTGCATGGCCGACGCCTGCGCACGCTGGCGCTGGACTCGCTCGGTTATGACCCCCAGCGCGGTGACCCGCTGTACAAGCACTGGCCCTTTGTGCTGACGCGCGCGCCGGGTGGCGCGTGGTGGGGCATTTATTACGATACCTTGTGCGCCTGCACCTTCGATCTGGGTTGCGAACACGACAACTACCACGAGCTGTTTCGTTATGTGGAGATCGACGACGGCGACCTAGACTACACCCTGATGGCCGGTGCCACGCCAGGTGAGGTGATTGCCCAGTTCGTCAAACTGATTGGCGGCACGCATCTGCCACCACGCTGGTCGCTGGGTTATGCGCAAACCGCCATGGGCCTGGCCGACGCACCCGACGCCCAGCAGCAGCTCGACAACTTCATCACCCGTATCGAGGCCGAAGGCATTGCGTGTTCGGCGTTCCACTACGGCTCAGGGTATTCGTCGCGCGGCAAGCGGCGTTATGTGTTCACCTGGAACGGCAACAAATTCCCCGACCCGAAGGCGCTGAATGCGCGTTTTCAGCACAGCGGCATGCGCCTGGTGGCCAACATCAAGCCGTGCCTGCTGGACGACCACCCGGCGTTCGACGCAGTGCGCGCGCAGGGCGGCTTCATCCATAACGCCGCTGGCGGCCAGCCGGTGGTGGAGCAGTTCTGGGACGGCGTGGGTTCGCACCTCGATTTCACCCACCCGGGCGTGATCTCCTGGTGGCAGAAAAGCCTGAAGGAGCAGGTGCTGGACTTCGGCATCGACGCCGGCTGGAACGACAACAACGAATACGCGGTGATGGACGACGACGCGCGTTGCCACGGCTTCGGTGAGCCCCTGCCGATGCACCGGGCACGGCCGCTGCACGGCCTGCTCATGACCCGCGCCAGCTTCGAGGCTCAGGCCGCCCATGCGACGGACAACAACGAGCCGGTGTTCAGCGTCACGCGCGGCGGCGCGCCCGGGCTGCAGCGCTACGCACAAACCTGGAGCGGCGACAACACCACCAGCTGGGAGACCCTGCGCTGGAACATCCGCACCGGCCTGCAGATGGGACTCTCGGGCATGTTCAACGTGGGCCACGACGTGGGCGGTTTTGCCGGCCCCTCGCCCGGCCCGGAGCTGTTTGTGCGCTGGGTGCAGGCGTGTTGCCTGAACCCGCGCATGGTGATGAACTCGTGGAAAGCCGACGGCAGC
>JANLQZ010000354.1:0-8654 GCA_031368125.1 Betaproteobacteria bacterium | reverse complement strand
GTGCGCGCGAGGTCGATCTTGTCGACCTTGATGGACGGGTTGGTCCGGCCGACCGCGCGCAAAGCCGTGCGGACACCGTCCTCCGGAACCAGGCCGTCCAGTGCGATGCCTTCGCGCACCTTGTTGAACGATGCGAGGTAGGTGCCGCGGTCACCCAGAAAATTGGGTTCCGGCACCACCTTGACGATGTCGCTCGGACCAGCCGTCTGCAGCCACTTGAGCGCGTGCACGACGGCGTCGGTGAGGGCCTGGACCGTGCGCGGGTTCTTCTGCACATAGTCGCCCGGCGCATACAGACACGCCGACGGCATGGCGCCTCCAAACACTTCCTGCGTGCCCTTGAGCGTGCGGGTGTCGGAAATGATCCGGATGTCGCCCTTGTGCTCGAGCATGGTCATCACCGGTTCGGTATGGCTCATCGCATCGACCTGACCGGCCCTTACTGCGGCCAGTGCCATTGCCACCGTGGGCATTTCGACAAAATTGACGTCCTGCGCCGATACGCCGCCGCGCGACAGAACCAGGTTGGCCACCATGTCCGCGGATGAACCCGGCATGGGGATGCCGATCCTGCGCCCCTTGAGATCGGCGACCGACTTGTAGGCCGACATGGTTCTGGTGGACACCCCGATGGCCACCTGGGGTGCGCGGCCCATCAAGACAAAGGCCCGGAAGAACTGGTTCCTGTCCTGCAGATGGATGGTCTGCTCAAAGGCGCCACCGACGACGTCGCCGGATCCATCCTGCACCAGCTGCAGCGCGCGCAACCCGCCCCCGACGTCCTGTATTTCGACCTCCAGGCCCTCGGCGCTGAAGTAGCCCAGGCGTTCGGCAACCACCAGCGGCAGGTGGTAGAACGACGCCTTGGCGCCAATGGCAATAAGCACTTTTGATTTTTCCGGCTTGGTCTGGGCATATGCCACCGGCGCCAACATGCCTGTCATCGACGCTCCAAGTCCCGACAAAAACGACCGCCGATCGATCCACCGTCCAAGCATTCCGCGCCTCACCCATTGCCATTGTTTGGTGCAAGGCTAACAAAGGCGGCACGAATGCACATCGGGAACATCCCGAGCGGGTTATTACTTAGAGCGCCGGGCGTGCCAGCAGGAAATCCGCCGGGTCAGCGCGCAACTTTGCGCAGGCTCAACGATAGTCACAGAACAGGGGTCACACGTTGACAAAGGACTCCAGCGACCATACGGCGGAACGCGCATTCGCGTGGCCGGCGAGGTACAACATCACGTGGACCAGGCGCAACAGGACGAGCGTGACTACCAGCAAGTCCAGCACCGCCTGGACGGCTCCCCACTGGCGCGCAACCACCACTGCGCCGACAAAGACGGCGGAGCCTCAAAACTGTTGGCCCGGGCAGCATTGGCGCGGGCGCGCCAATCGGTCGGGCGTGCCAGCCACGCACGCGGATCGATGTTGTCGTAACCGCGCTGGCTCCCGGGCCTGCCGAACCCGGCCGGATTTGGCAATAGCGGCACACACGATCGGGAGCAGTGCGGCCACCTGAGCACACCGGTACGCCAGCCCAAATCGCACCGCGGTCATCACTGGCGGTCACGCTCAGCGCCGGTCGACCAGCGCATGGGCGATCGTTCCCAGGTCGACATACTCGAGTTCACTGCCTACCGGAACACCACGTGCCAACCGTGTCAGCTGCAGTCCGCGCGTGCGCAGCACCTCACTGATGACATGGGCCGTGGCCTCCCCCTCGGCGGTGAAATTGGTAGCCAATATGACCTCTTGCACGACCCCGTCGCAAGCGCGGTCGAACAGGTCCTTGAGCCCGATGTCCTTGGGTCCGATACCGTCGAGCGGGCTGAGTTTGCCCATCAGTACGAAATACATGCCCTTGTAGGCGCCGGTGCGCTCGACCGCCGACTGGTCTGCCGGGGTTTCCACCACGCACAGGCGGCTTGCGTCGCGGCGCGGGTCGAGGCAGGTCTGGCAAACCTCCGCCTCGGTGAAGGTATGGCAGCGAGTGCAGTGTTTCACCGAACTGGCCGCCTGTGCCAGCGCCAGGGAAAGCCTGCGCGCGCCCTCCCGGTCATGCTGCAGCAGGTGAAATGCCATGCGTGACGCCGACTTGACTCCCACGCCCGGCAAGCGGCGCAGCGCCTGCACCAATCCATCGAGCGCGTTCGAGTCAGGCATGCGGGCCCGCGCCAACACGTGCGCCCGGCCGTTTACGGCGCGACATCTAGAAAGGGAACTTCATGCCACCGGGCAAGCCCGGCATGCCGGCGGTCAGCTTGCCCATCTTCTCGTTCGAGGTTTCCTCGGCCTTGCGCACCGCTGCGTTGAACGCCGCTGCCACCAGATCCTCCAGCATGTCCTTGTCGTCTGCCAGCAGGCTGGGGTCGATCGTGACCCGCCGTACATCGTGTTTGCACGTCATGACCACCTTGACAAGTCCGGCGCCGGCCTCTCCGGTGACCTCGACGCTGGCGAGCTCGTCCTGCGCCTTCTTCTTGTTGTCCTGCATCGCCTGCGCCTGCTTCATCAGGCCGGCCAATTGTCCTTTGTTAAACATGGTTTTCCTTTATGTAGATACGGTGTGTTGCGCCTTGGCGGCAATGCCGGCATTCGCTGTCTCGGGATCAGAGGGGCTTGATGCTTCCAGGCACGATTTTCGCCCCAAAATCACGCATCATCGACTGCACAAACGGGTCCTCGAAGATGATCCTCTCGGCGGCGAGCTGTTTTTCCGCCGCCGCCGCCGCGTTGCGCCGTGCCGGACTGTCAGTGACGCGGCCGATCTCCACCGCGAGCGCCACCTGGTGCCCGATCGCCTGCAGTGCGCCAGCCAGCCGCTCGCGGCTGGCGCTTTGATTCAGCGACTCGCGTTCAACACGCAAGATCCATTGGTCGGTATCGCGTGCGACCAGCTGCGACTGCAGCGCCAACTCGCGCACCAGCGCAGTGATCGCTTCAGTGGCCGCCAATTGCTGCACCGTCTGGTGCCAGAACGCGCCTTCCTCGGTCGGTACCAGCACAGAAGCGCCAGCCGACGCCGTGGCGTCGGCGCTCGAACCCGCCTGCACCCGCACCGGAACCGCGACAACCCGTCCTAACGGGACTTCGCATGCAACAGATGAAGACGGCGCCGGATGCGGGTGGCCGCGCGGCGGATGGAACGCCGTTCCGGATTCCAGCACCGGCAACACCTGCCCGGGGGGAATCGAGCCGCGTGCCGCAATCGCTGCCGCTGTCGGTGTCGGAATCGCCGCCAATGTCGGTGCCAGAGTCGCGGCTGGAGCCGCTACCGGCGCCGGTGTCGCTGTCGCTGCCGCTGCCAGTGTGTGTGCCGATGGGCGCGGCAGCTGCGGCGCCCTTGCCGGTACTCGCGCCGGCACTGCGGCGCGCTGGGCCACCGATGGCGACTGCGACAACCGCACTTGCGTGGTCTCAATCAGAGTTTTTTTTTCCGCTTCTGGCGCCCGGCCAGCGTTCGGCTTGAAAGCCAGCAACCGTAACAAAACCATCGTCAGGGCCACGTATTCGTCCGGCGCCAGGCCGAGTTCACCGCGGCCATGCAGACACATGCTGTACAACAACTGCGTCTCGTCCGGCGGCATCACCTGTGCCAGGCGCGCCACATCAGCGGCATCCGGGTCGGACTCGTCCGATGCGCCGGGTACAGCCTGCAGCACCGCCATCCGCTGCAAGACCAGGCCCATCTCCTCGAGCGTGGAAGCAGGACTCAGGCCCTGGATGCGCAACTCTTCGGTCGTGTCGATGACCGCCTTTCCGTCACCCGCGGCCAGCGCGTCGATCAGGCGATGCACATAACTGCGGTCCACGCTGCCCAGCATCTGTTGCACCGTGGCCTCGACCAGTTGGCCGTCGCCAAAGGCGATCGCCTGGTCGGTCAGCGACAACGCGTCGCGCATGGACCCGCGCGCCGAGCGCGCCAGCAATCGCAGCGACTGCGCGTCCGCGCTGACGCCTTCGTCTTGCAGCACATGGCCCAGGTGCTCGCGGATCGTGTCCGGCGCCATTGGCCGCAGATTGAACTGCAGGCAGCGTGAAAGCACCGTCACCGGAACCTTTTGCGGATCGGTCGTGGCCAATATGAACTTCAGGTATTCGGGCGGCTCCTCGAGCGTCTTGAGCATGGCGTTGAAGGCCGGACCGGTCAGCATGTGCACCTCGTCGATCATGAAGACCTTGAAGCGCCCCTGCACCGGCTTGTAGACGGCCTGCTCCAGCAGGGTCTGCACGTCGTCGATACCACGGTTCGATGCGGCGTCGAGTTCGGTGTAGTCGATGAAGCGGCCAGCATCGATATCCGTGCATGCCTGGCACACTCCGCATGGCGTCGACGTGATGCCGCCGGCGCCGTCCGGACCCAGGCAGTTGAGCGACTTGGCCAAGATCCGTGCCACGGTCGTCTTGCCGACACCGCGGGTACCGGTAAAAAGATAGGCATGGTGCAGCCGCTGCGAATCGAGTGCGTTGGTCAGGGCCCGCACCACATGCTCCTGGCCTACCATCTGGGCGAAATTCTTCGGACGGTACTTGCGTGCTAACACGAGGTAGGACATTCGGGCATTCTAGTGGGCAGCTTTATCGCGACCGCCGCGCAAACGCACTGCCACCTCACGCCGTACAATAGACTTTGACGGGCCTTCCCGCATGGTGAAGCGGCCAACCGGGTCAGGTGGGGAACCAAGCAGCCCTAACTGTGGAGCCAGTGCCGGGGTCAAGGCTCGTCAACCTAATTCAAGCCCTGCAAAACAGCCCGGGCGGGCATGGCGCCCAGCCTCGGTGGCTCGCGCCGTCTACCGGGGTTATTTGGCGAAGTAGAACAGCGCCACAACCACCACCGCCGGCAACAACCACTTGAGCCCTGCGGGCCTGATGCCCGTTGGCTGTTGCCTGCGGCTTTCGCCGCCTGCCGGCCCAAGCACGGACGGGATCGTGTTCATCGGTCCGAGCTGCGATGGAATTGTGGATGGGTTGTCCATGGGCATCCTGTAGGTAGAAGACACATTTGCTAACGTATGGCGCATTCTACCGAGTCCACCGGTTTTTCCAAGAAGGACAGGACTCCCAGCCCCGCCACACGTCCGCTGGCTATCGCGGCGGTCAGCAAATAACCGCCGGTCGGAGCCTCCCAGTCGAGCATCTCTCCTGCGCAGAATACGCCGGGCAATTGCTGCAGCATCAGGCCCCGATCCAGCACCTCGAAGCGCACACCACCTGCCGTGCTGATGGCTTCGTCGATCGGACGCGGACGCACCAGACGGATCGGCAAGGCCTTCAAAGCACCGGCCAGTTTGACCGGGCTGGCAAGGTCTTCCCGCGCAACCAGTTCGTACATCAGGCCGGCCTTGATACCCTCCAATCCGAGCCGACTCTTTAGGTGGCTGGACAGGGAACGCGCGCCGCGTGGATGGCCCAGTTCGGCCAGCACACGTTCCGGCGACAACGCGGGAAGCAGATCCAGGTACACGGTCGCCTCTCCGTGGGTGGCAAGCTGTTGGCGCAGCAGCCGCGAAGCCGCGTAGACCAGGCTTCCCTCGATGCCAGTGGCGGTGGCGACAAATTCGCCCCGGCGCGCAAACGTCTCGCCGCCCGGACCGGCGCAGCGGATGGCGACCGATTTAAACGGCAATCCGGCAAAACGCTGCGCAAAATGGGAACTCCAGCCGCCAGCCACATCGAAGCCGCAATTGGCCGGCAACAGGGGCGCCACCTCGACTCCGCGCGCGCGCAGGGTCGGCACCCAGGCACCGTCCGACCCCAGCCGTGCCCAGCTGGCCCCACCCAAGGCCAGCACCACCGCGTCCGCCCGCACTTCGAGCGGTCCCTGCGGTGACTCAAACAGCAGTCCTGTACGCCCGTGGTCGGCCGACGCCCAGCCGGCCCAGCGATGGCGCATGTGGAAAAGAACGGCGGTGCCCGATCCTGGGTGGCGCAGGCGATGCAACCAGGCACGCAGCAATGGCGCGGCTTTCATCCCGTCGGGAAAGACGCGGCCAGACGTGCCAACGAAGGTGTCAAAACCCAATTCGCCGACCCAGGCACGCAAACTTGTCGCGCCAAACGCCTGCAGCAACGCGCCAACCTCGGTCGCACGCTCGCCGAAACGCGACAAGAACAGCGCCTCAGGCTCCGAATGCGTGAGGTTCAGCCCACCCCGCCCAGCCAACAGGAACTTGCGTCCGACCGAGGGCATCGCGTCGTACAGATGCACCGCCACGCCGGCAGCACCGAGCACCTCGGCTGCCATCAATCCAGCCGGACCGCCACCAACCACGGTCACTGTTTTCATCTGCGCCCTGTTGATCTTTCAGCAAATCGCGGCACGGCAATCCGCGCGCATCGGCCATGCCGGGCTTGACCCGGGATCCATGGACTATGGGGCAAGCCCGCAACGGAAGTGTTTTCGGCCAACGCCCGCCGATCGATGTCGTGAATCTGGCAACCGTGCATGGGTTCACGCCGGCAGCGGTTCGATCAACGCGCCCTGCGCCGTCAGGAAGGCGGCGCGAACGGTTTCCTGCGGGTAGATCTCGCGCACCGCGTCGCGGTACTGCAACAACTGCGCAATCAATTCAGGCTGGCTTTGGGGCACCGGCGCCGACTTGAAATCCAGCACCCACCAATGGCCGGTGTCCTTGCGCTGCACCAGGCGGTCCAGGCGCAGGGTCTGGCCCCGGCACACCAGTTCCACCTCGCTGCCCTGCCAAGCCACCACCGCTTGATCCCAGGCCCACGCCCCGTGGCCTTGCAAAATGCGCA
Source organism: Betaproteobacteria bacterium (assembly GCA_031368125.1). GTDB lineage: Bacteria > Pseudomonadota > Gammaproteobacteria > Burkholderiales > Burkholderiaceae_C > CAISIP01. The sequence goes on along the minus strand of JANLQZ010000354.1, from coordinate 1,892 downwards.
ACGCCATCGCGGCGGCCTGGCTCCGTTGCTCGGGCGTCAGGTCGAATTCACGTGCAACGGCCATGGCGTTGCGTTGCGAGGCATCGCCCCACTCCAACAGCCGGTGCATGGCTTTGCCGAGGCGCGCCAGGGGGCTATCGTCATCAGGTTCAGGGTCGGTGCGGGTGTTGCCCGCAGCGGGACCAGCGGCGACCGCGGCGGGGCTGTCCGGCACTGGCGCCGACGGCAACTCCTTCAGGCTGAAACCGATATAAGAGGCGACCCCAGCGTAACGCTCCGGTGCGCCGGCGTCAGGCGCCACATCGCGTTGCGGCACCAGCGGCAGCAGCCGCTGCCACCAGCTCGCGGGAGCTGCCCGGTGCGGCGTGATGGACGAAATCACCAGCGTATGGCGGGCACGTGTCAGGGCCACGTACAGCGCATTGAGCTCTTCGCGCCGGCGCTGCGCACGTTCCACCTCCAACAGGGGCGCAGCACAGGCCGGCGGCTCGCCCTCGCTGGCCAGAAACACGAACCTCTTCGGCCGTGCTGCCTGTCCGGGCCAGTCGATCAGCACGCCCATGGTCTCAGCGGCGCGCTCGGGGGTGTCAGTGTCGAGCAGCGCGACCATCTGAGCTTCCAGGCCCTTGGCGCCGTGGATGGTGAGCAGACGCACAGCCTCGTCGTCCATGCTCGCCGGCGCGCGTACACCACCGGCCTTGAGCGCGCGCACAAAGGCATAGGGAGTGGCGTAGCGGCCACCGGCCAGTTGCAGCGATGCGGCCAGCAGCGCGCGCAGGTTCGCCAGCACTGCGGCGCGCCTCGTTGCCGGTGCCGCACACGCGAAACGCGCCAACACGTCACCGTCGCAATAGATCGACTGCAACGCATCGTGCGGCGGAAGCACATCGAGCCAGGACTTCCAGCGTGCCAGGGTGGCGCCCACAGCGTGGAGTTCGTCGCCTGGCGCCCAGGCCTGCTGCAGCAATGCATACCATGGCAAGGCCTGCGCCCTTCGCCGCACGGCCAGTGCGACCAGGGCCTCGTCCGATACGCCAAACAATGGCGACCTGAGTGCACGAGCCAGCGACAGGTCGTGCTGGGGCGATACCAGTGCGTCGAGCAGCGCCACCAGATCCTGGACCTCGCAGCAGTCGCTCAGGGCAGTCTTTTCCCCGATCTGGGCCGGGATCCGCAGTGCGCGCAATTCGGCTTGTAGCGGTAGCAGCCCGGCACGCCGACGCGACAGTACCATCATGTCGCGCGGCTGCAAGCCGCCATCGATTCGGCGCGCAATCCACAGCGCGAGCTGGCGCGCCTCCAGGGTGCGCAACGTCTCTTCGGGCAACACGCGCGGTCGGCTGAGGCTATCGCGCCAGGCCGGGTCGGTCGCGCTGGCGGCGCCGGGGTCCGCCGATTCCGCCGGGCGGGGAATCGGTGGCAGGCTGCACACCCGCCCGGATTCGGTCGAACTGGTGGTGTGTTCTCGAAATCCGTCGAAGTGGTCCGTTTCACGGGCCCCCGCCATGGCTGCGTTGACGACCCCCACCACGCCCAAGGCATTGCGACGCGTGTGGTCACAACTCAGCAGGTTGCCACCCAGGCCCCTGGCGACGAAGTCTTGCGCCGCCTTGAAGACCTGTGGCTCTGCGCGCCGGAAACGGTAGATGCTCTGCTTCGGATCGCCCACGATGAACACGCTGGGCGCGGATCCGGCAGCCCCGGCATAACTGCCCAGCCAGGACGAGAGCGCCTGCCACTGCATCGGGTTGGTGTCCTGAAATTCGTCGATCAGCAAATGGCGGACACGCGAATCCAGCCGTTCCTGCACCCAGCCCGACAACACCGGGTCGGACAACAGCAGCAGCGCGGCCCGTTCAACGTCCGACATGTCGACCCAGCCCTGCTCGCGT
>JANLQZ010000319.1:0-2511 GCA_031368125.1 Betaproteobacteria bacterium | reverse complement strand
AAGCGGCAATCGTCCGCCGCCACCACGATGTCGGCCGCCAGCATCAGCTCGATGCCCAGCGTGTAGGTGATGCCCTTGACCGCGACCACCATCGGCTTGGTGCGGCGCCGGTAACCCGGCATGCCCAGGTCCAGCGGGTCCACCAGCCCCACGGGCACGGACTTCTCGCCGCGGCGCATCAGCGGCGCAATCGATGGCAGGTCCAGGCCGGCCGTGAAGTGCGCGCCAAGCGCGTGCAACACCCCCACCCGCAGGCCAGGGTCGTCATCGAGCCGGGTATAGGCCTCACCGAGTTCACGGAACATCTTGGGCGTGAACCCGTTGCGCTTTGCAGGCCGGTTGATTGCGATCAAAAGAATCTGGCCTTGCGCTGCACAATCGATGCTGCCTTCGGCGTGGGGATCAGGGTTTACGGGGGTGCCCATTAAAGTGCGCTCCTTAGAAAATTCGCGGTTTTGTGGTCTATCTTCAGCGCTCGAGTGGCCCGCCCCGGACCGACCGATACGCCGCACGGCAAGGCCACGACGGCAGTATGCCAAATGCACCAGCAGCCGAAGCAGAACAACAGGACGTCCCAGAACATGTTTGACTACATCATCATCGGCGCCGGCTCCGCGGGCTGCGTGCTCGCCGCCCGGCTGAGTGAAGACCCTTCGGTCACCGTGGCGCTGCTGGAAGCCGGGCCGGTCGACAGCAGCGTGCTGATCCATTGCCCGGCCGGGCTGGCGTTGCTCGGAAAATCGGGCGAGGCCAACTGGAAGTTCGAGACCGTGCCGCAACCGGGCCTGAACGGCCGCCGTGGCTACCAGCCGCGCGGCAAGGTGCTCGGTGGCTCGAGTTCCGTCAACGCCATGATCTACGCGCGTGGCCACCGCGCCGACTACGACCACTGGGCGGCACAGGGGAACCCGGGCTGGGGCTTCGACGACGTGTTGCCCTACTTCAAGCGGGCCGAAAACAACGAACGCGGCGCCGATGCACTGCACGGCACCGGTGGCCCGCTCAATGTGAAGGACCTCACCAGTCCCACCCGCTTCGGGCCGGTGTTCGTGCAGGCCGCAGTCCAGGCCGGTTACCGCGAAAACCGCGATTTCAACGGGCCCGACCAGGAAGGCGTGGGCATGTACCAGGTGACGCACAAGAACGGCGAACGCTTCAGCGCCGCCAAGGCCTACCTGACGCCCAACCTCGCGCGGCCCAACCTGAAGGTCTTCACCGGCGCGCACACCACCCGCATCCTGCTCGAGAAGAAACGTGCGGTCGGGGTCGAATTCCAGCACGAAGGCATGCTCAAGCAGCTCAAGGCCAACCGCGAGGTGCTCCTGTGCGCCGGGGCGCTGCAGTCGCCGCAGATCCTGATGTTGTCCGGCGTCGGCCCGCACGGCCACCTGCTCGAAAACGGCATCGCGACGCAACACGACCTGGCCGGCGTTGGCCAGAACCTGCACGACCATCCGGACGTCGTGACGGTCACCAACGCGCCGCAAATGCGCGACCTGTTCGGCATTTCTCTGGCCGGGCTGGCGCGGGTGGTGCAGGGCATTTTCGAGTGGCGCAAACACCGCACCGGCATGTTGACCACCAACTATGCCGAGGCCGGCGGCTTCATCAAGAGCGCGCCCGATGAACCGCTGCCCGACCTGCAGTTGCATTTCGTGATCGCCAAGCTCATCAACCATGGCCGCAAGACGGTGTTCGGCCATGGTTACTCGTGCCACGTCTGCGTGTTGCGCCCGCAGAGCCGCGGCAGCGTGCAGCTCGCCGGCAAGGACCCACTCGCCGCGCCGCTGATCGACCCGAACTTCCTGGGCGACCGCGACGACACGGACCGCATGATCCGCGGCTTCAGGATCATGCGCACGATCCTGTCGCAACCCGCGTTGGCGGGCCTGGGCGGCAAGGAGTCGGAAGCCTCGGCGGGGGCGCAGTCCGACCTGCAGATCGAACAGTTCATCCGCGACCATGCCGACACCGTCTACCACCCGGTCGGCTCCTGCCGCATGGGCAACGGCCCGATGGACGTGGTCGATGCGCAGCTGCGCGTGCACGGCTTGCAGGGCTTGCGCGTGGTCGACGCGTCCATCATGCCGCGCGTGGTCGGCGGCAACACCAATGCGCCGGTGATCATGATCGCCGAGAAGGCGGCCGACATGATCAAGGCGGCGGCCAGGACTGCTGCCTGAGGGCGGCGTCCCTGGCTGCCTGGCATGGGCGCGGAGTGACCTGAAGCCCATCTGCCCGCATGGGTGTGCGTCGCGCCTGAAGTCATTTCGGCCGCTTCGCTGGCGTGGCTGGCGTGGCCCAACGGTGGCATCAAGTCCACACGCCACCTCGGTTGGCATGGCCGTGAGATGGCTGCGACGGTTCTCCGGGTCAGCTCGCGGGCGCGTGCTTCTGGCGCACGGAGATCGCTGCGTGAATGCGGTGGTTTGCGCGCAATTTCTGTGGCAACCGCGAATCGACCCTGCGCCCCCTCGCAACCAACTCACGTCCCCGGTGCAGGTTGCTGCT
>JANLQZ010000305.1:0-13272 GCA_031368125.1 Betaproteobacteria bacterium | reverse complement strand
CTGCGAGCTGCGGTGCGAGCGAAGTAATCGGCCTGCTGCCGCAAATCGTCCGAAAGTCGCTCTGAAAATTTCATTGCAAATCAATCACTTAGAACGAGCGACTTGAGAGCTTGCTTGGGGGCGGCCCGGCGCGGCGCTCATGCCATTGGAACGCCGGCGTCGCGCTGGCGTGTGAGGTGGATGCGCCCATAACTGTACTGGGCCGCGCAGGCGCCTTCGGACGAGACCATCAGCGCGCCAATCGGGGTTTGCGGCGTACACGCGGTACCAAACACCTTGCACTGCCACGGTTTGATGACACCTTTGAGCACCTCACCGCACTGGCACGCCTTGGGATCGGCAATCTTCAGGTTGGGCACGGCGAACCTGCGCTCGGCGTCAAAACGCGCGTATTCGGCGCGGATGCGCACACCCGAGTGGTCGATCGAGCCCAGGCCGCGCCACTCGAAGAACTCGCGCAGTTCGAACACTCGCCCGATGGCGGCCAGGGCCTGCGGGTTGCCGGCTTCCGGAACCGCGCGCCGATACTGGTTTTCGACTTCCGATCGGCCCTGCGCCAGTTGCTTGAGCAGCATCCAGATCGATTGCAGGATGTCGAGCGGTTCGAACCCGGCCACGACAATCGGCTTGCGGTAATGCCTGGCAATGAACTGGTACGGCCATACACCGATCACCAAACTGGCGTGCCCGGGTCCAAGGAAGCCGTCGAGCATCAACTCGGGTGAGTCCAGCACCGCCTTGATGGTCGGGATGATGGTGATGTGATTGCAAAATACAGTGAAATTGCGGATACCCTGCGCCTGCGCCTGAAGCAGCGTGAATGCGGTACTTGGCATCGTCGTCTCGAAACCCAGTGCAAAGAAAATCACTTCCTTGTCCGGGTTCTCGCACGCCAGTTTCAGGGCGTCCAGCGGGGAATACACCATGCGCACATCGGCCCCTTCGGCGCGGGCCTGCAGCAGGCTTTTGCGCGAGCCAGGCACCCGCATCGCGTCACCGAAAGTCGTGAAAATGACGTTGCTTTGTTCTGCCAGCGCGACGCAGTCATCCACCCGACCCATGGGCAGCACACACACCGGGCAGCCAGGGCCATGCACCAACTCGATCGAGTCGGGCAGCATTGCTTCTATGCCATATTTGAAGATCGTGTGGGTATGGCCACCGCACACCTCCATCAGTTGCAGCGGCCGCGAACGGCCGGCCGCCAACTGCGTCGCAAGCGCAGTTATTTCCTTGCGCAGCGCCCTGGCTTGGGTGGGATCCTGAAATTCGTCGACGTATTTCATGGCTGTGCTCCCGCGTGCAGCCCGCCCCTTCGATCGGCCAGCAGCGTATGGACCAGGTCCCAAAGAATGTGGTAGATCGCCACATGCGTTTCCTGCACGCGGTGGATGCTGTCGGATGGCACGGTGAGGCAATGGTCGAGGTGCGGACTGTGCGCCATCTGGCCACCGTCTCCGCCGCACAGCCCTATTGTGACCAACCCCATTTTCCGAGCGCTGGCAAAGGCCGCCAGCAGATTTTCCGAGTTGCCACTGGTTGAAATGCCGATCAGAGCGTCACCTTTGTTCGCCAGCGCAATCAGCTGGCGCACGAAGACACGGGCGTAACCCACATCGTTGGCAACGGCGGTCATGGTCGCGATGTCGGCCACCAGGTTGATGGCCGGCAGGGCTGGCCTGCCGGTGGTAACCGGGTGCAGGAACTCGACCGCAATATGCGCGGCGTCGCAACTCGAGCCCCCGTTGCCCATGCAAAAGAGACGACCTCCTCGGAGGTAAGCCCCGGCGATGGCCCGCGCAGCGTCGACCACCTGCTGGGCATTTTTCTCGAAGAACATCCGCTTGGTGTCAACACTGGCACCCGCCTTCTGCCCAACCGATTCGAGCAGGGCAAGGTTCAATGCCCCCGCGTCCTGTTGCTTGCCCTGCAGGAAAGGGTAGAGCCCGTGAAGATCGGAGTCGCCGCTGACCATGGGGACATCAGTGGCTGGCAGCGGGCTGAGCGGCATGCATCGATTCCAGCTGCCCCTCGATAGCCGCCATGTCATGCAGCAGTTGCAGGGTTTTGGCGGCTTCCGCTTCATCGATGCGGCTCATCGCAAAACCCACATGAATCAGTACCCAGTCACCAATGCAGGATTCGACTGGATGCGCTTCATCCACGATGCACGTGATGTTGACCACACGCCTGGCGCCACCCACTTCGACAAGCGCGAGCCGGTTGGGCGCGTCGGTGATCGCGACGATCTGGGCAGGAACACAAACGCACATGGCGAACGACCCTTCGGTTCAAGGTTGCATGGTCTGCGCGGCCGCCACCAGGGCCTGGCCGAGCGACAGCCCGCCATCATTCGCGGGAACGCGGGCGGGAGAATAGATTGTCAGTCCTTTGGCCTTCAGGCGCGCAACAACTTCGCGCATCAGTGTCGCATTTTGAAACACGCCTCCGGACAAGGCGATCCGGTTCTGCCACGGATTGCCATGCTGTTGTGTCAATCGGCACACCATCGTCACGATCACCTCGGCAAGGCCATTGTGAAAACGCGCCGCCATTTGACCCACCGCCACACCATGCACGGCGTCAGCGAGCAGGGCTTGCCACAACGGTGCCGATTCGATCCAGGCCAGACCCGACGCACCCACCGGCACCACCGTCAAGGGGTAACCATGCCCGCCCGCGAGCGCGCGCTGATCGATACAGGCTTCCAGTTCAATTGCCGCCTGTCCTTCGTAACGCACCGCGGTGCGCACGCCGATAAGTGCGGACACGGCGTCGAACAGCCGCCCACAGGAACTGGTAAGCGGGCTGTTGACGCCGGCACGCACCATGGCATCGAGTACGGGCAGGGGTTTGGACGCGAGCGCGCGGAAAAAATCAAGCTCCGCGTGGTCGCGTTGTAACTCGCGCCAGTCGAAATACTGGGTCAGGTAGGCGTAGGCCATACGCCACGGTTCGCGGATGGCCTGGGCGCCACCGGGCATCGGCACCGGCCGGAACGCCGCCAGACGTCGGCTCTGGCGGTAATCCGCGAGCAGGAATTCTCCGCCCCAGAATGTGCCGTCGCTGCCGTAGCCCAACCCGTCCAGCACCACGCCGAGCACCGGCGCGGCGTTGATCGGGACCTGGTTTTCAGCCAGGCAGGCCGCGACATGGGCGTGGTGGTGCTGCACTTCGATCAGGGCAAGGTTGTTGTCGCGCGCCCAATCCCGCCCCAGCTTGGAGGACCGGTATTCGGGGTGCAAGTCGACCGCCAGCGTCGCTGGGGTGTGGTCGAACAGTCGCGCGTACAGCGCCAGCGTGTCGCGGTAGGCAGCCCAGGTCGCCGCGTTCGCGAGGTCGCCCAGATGCTGGGACAGGATTGCCTGGCCGTCGCGCGACAGGCAGAAGGTGTTCTTGAGTTCGCCGCCCAGGGCCAGCACCGGCAGTGCCGCGGCGAAACCCGGCGGCAGCGGCAGTGTGGCGGGTGCCATGCCACGCGCGCGGCGCAGCCAACGCGGCTCGCCATCGGTCACGCGCAGCACCGAATCGTCGACCCGATTGACGATCTCGCGGTTGTGCAGCAGCAGAAAATCGGCAATGCCGCCCAGCCTGGCACGCGCCTCGCTGTCGCCAATGCATTGCGGCTCGTCCGATTGGTTGCCGCTGGTGAGCACGATCGGCATGTCCAGCCCGTGCAGCAGCAGGTGGTGCATAGGCGTGTACGCCAGCATGAAACCATAGGTCGACAGCCCCGGGGCAACGGAAGCGGCAAGTTTTGCCGGACCCGTCGCCGCAAGCAGCGCGATCGGCGCTGGCGGGCTTTGCAGCAAGGCCCGCTCCAGCAACGAGGGGTTGCAGTAGCGTTGGACCATTGCCAGATCGCGCGCCATCAGCGCGAACGGCTTGTCGTCGCGGTGCTTGCGCGCACGCAGGCGCGCGACGGCCGCTTCGTTGGTGGCGTCGCAGGCGAGATGAAAACCGCCCAGGCCTTTGATCGCCACGATGTGACCTGCCAGGATCAGCCTGCGGGCCTGCTCAAGCGATTCGGCACCCGCGCAAATTTGCGCTGGCGGCGTGGCCCCGCTTCGCTCCAGCCAGACTTGTGGTCCGCAGGCGGGGCAGGCGATCGGCTGCGCATGAAATCGCCGGTCACGTGGATCGAGGTACTCGCGCGTGCAGGCCGCGCACATCGCGAACGCCTGCATGCTGGTATTGCACCGCTCGTACGGGATGGCGCGCAGGATCGAAAAACGCGGCCCGCAATCGGTGCAATTGGTAAACGGATAAAGGTAGCGCCGGTCGGACGGATCGAAGATTTCCTTCAGGCAAGCGGCACAGGTGGCCGCGTCGGGAGCGACACCGGTACGCGCCATCCCGGCCACGCCGTCGATGATGTGAAAACCGGGCGCTGGCCGCTCGGAACTGGGTGCGCGCTCGATTCGGTCAATACGTGACAAAGGCGGCGGCGCTTGCCGCAGGCATTGGACGAAGTCATCCAAGCGCGCCTGTTCTCCGGCCACCACGATGCGTACCCCGGCACCGTCGTTGCAGACCGTGCCGCGCAGCCCGCGTTCACTGGCCAGCAGAAAAACCCAGGGACGCATGCCAACACCTTGCACGATACCCGATACGCGGATTTGTTCGGTGCAGGCAAGCGCAGGGTCCACTGGCGTTTCGGAAAAAATCAAGGGCTCCGGGGGCGGTCGCACGAATGGATCATACGTTGCCCACGCCCTGGCATCCGCGCAAAAAAACAGGCGGGAGCATGGCCATGCTAGTATGAAAAATCGAATCACAGCCTGAACACAGGAGACAAGAAGGGCCATGGGGAAAGACGGGATCCGTATCGGTCAGTTGGCCACGATGCTCGACACCAGCGCCAAGACACTGCGGTATTACGAAGGCAAGGGGCTGCTCGATCCACCTGGGCGCAGCGCGTCGGCCTACCGGCTGTATGACGATGCCGCAGTGGCCAGGGCAAGACTGGTGATCGACCTGCGGCGCCTGGGCCTGACGATTCACGAACTGCAATCGCTTTTGCACGCGGACAACGCAACCCATGTCCGGGCCCGCCTGCTCGCTCTGATGAATGACAAGCTGCGCGAGATGTATCTGCAATTGAGTGTGCTGCAAGGCCGCAGCGATGATCTGTCGGCGCGCCACGCTGCGCTGCTGGCCACCCCGCACGGCCACCCGTCAACGTGTATCTGCGCCGCCCTGTTTCGCCCCTGTACGTGTGTTTGACGCGTCAGTCCGCGGTGCTGTTGTCGGAATCCCAGGTGATTGGCACCAACGTGAGGCCGGCCGCTGCCAGAGCCAGTGCCAGACCGGGAAACAATGCCAGCCACCAGGCGCGCAGTGCGTGTGACTGACCAGTTTGTACCAACAGCCCCCAGCTGAGACGGTTCGGGTCGCCCGCTCCGAGGAAACACAGACCGGCCTCAATCAGCAGTGCGCTGGCGAATATCAGTGGCAGGTGCGGCAGTGCCAGCGGAAGCATGATGGGCACCAGGTGGCGCCGAGCCACCGATACCGGGCCGGATCCCAGCACAGTGGCCGCTTCGATGAACGCCACATGGCGCAGGGACCGGGCCTCGGCGCGAATCTGGCGCGCCAGTGGCGCCCAACCGGTCAGCGTCAGGATAAACACCAGTTGGACCCAGCCCGGCCCCAGCCACGCGCTGGCCAGCAGCGCCAGAAAGAAACGCGGCACGACCTGGCTCACGTCCATCAGCCGCACGATCACCCGATCCAGCCAGCCGCCTGCGTGGCCGGCCGTCACACCCGCCAAAACGCCCAGCAGCGCCGCGCCCACTGCGACCAGCCCACCCGACCACATCGACGCCCGCCCGCCATGCGCCAACGCTGCCAGCATATCGCGGCCAAGATCGTCTGTGCCGAGCGGGTGCGTCCATGACGGGGGCAGAAATGGCGCGCCACTGGGCGCACGCGGATCGCCCGGCAACAGCAGCGGCGCGAGTAAAACCAGCACCAACGGCACGGCGAACATCAAGGCGCCGACCCGCCCACCCATTCCATGTTTGTAATGGGCATGCATCATGGCCCATGGTCCGCGGCGACGCGGGGATCAAGCCACGCCTGGACCAGATCGGCCAGCGCGTTGCAGGCAATTACCGTCACGGTAACCAAGCCGAAAACGCCCAACAGCACCGGATGGTCGCGGTTGACAATCGCCGCCGCCAGCAGGCGGCCCAGGCCCGGCCAGGCGTACAGCGTTTCCACCAGTACCGCGCCGGTGAACAACATGCCCATGCGGTTGAGCACCGCCGTTGCGAGTTGGGGACTGACGTTGCGCGACACGTGTCCCCACAGGATGCGGGGGTCGGCAATGCCGCGCGCCTGTGCCGAGCGCACATAACCCTTGCCGATTTCCAGCCGCGCCTTGGCAAAAACAATGGTCGTGAAGAAGCCGGTTTGTTGCAGCGCCAGCGTCAGCACCGGCAATACTGCGTGCCAGGCGATGTCCATCGCCCCGGCCCAGCCGGTCTTGTCCTCGCGCGGGTCGCTCAGACCCGACAACGGAAACCAATGCAGTTCCAGCCCCAGACCGAGCACCAGCAACTGACCGACCCAGAACACAGGCAGGGCATACGCCACTGCGGCGGCCGCAACTACCGCGCCACCGCGTTGCTTTGCGGCGGCCCACAGCCCCAGTGCGCGTCCAGCGACGACAGCTATCAACAGTGCGCCCAGCATCAAGGTGGCAGTAGGCACCAGGCGCTCGCCGATCAGCTCCAGCACCGGACGGCGAAAGTGGTACGACAGGCCCCAATCGCCCTGGCCCATGCGCCAGATAAATGAAGCGTATTGCAACGCTACCGGTCGATCCAGCGCAAAGCTGCGCGTGACGGCGGCCTGCGTATCGGCGGTTGCAAAGTCGCCCGCCAACGCGGCGGCCGGGCCGCCTGGCGCGGAGTGAATCAGCCCGAAGACGGCAGACTGGATCAGCAGCCAGGCTAGCAGGCCCGACGCCAACGCCCGCAACACCGTGCTAAAGGTTCGCACGCTCGGACATTACGGGCGTATCCAGGCCCGTTCCGCGACTTGCCCCGACCAGGGCTGGAAGCCCTGGTAACGGGAGCGCCAGGCTGCGGTCACCACGGTTTCGACCAGCCACCAGTAGGGCAATTCGGCCGCCACGATCCGCTGCATCGCTGCGTAATGGCGCGCGCGCTCGTCGTAGTTGTCGCTTTGCGCCGCTTGCACGAACAGGCGGTCGACCTCCGCGTTGCGGTAGGCCGCCGCGTTGGAAAACGGCACGCTGCCAATGTTGTCGGAGACATACATCCGGCGCACGCCCGAATCCGGGTCGGCGCCGTTGCAATAGGAAATTATGTTGGTGTCGAATGCGCGTTTGCCAAACACGGCTTCAATAAAGGCGGCGCGGTCGAGCGGTTTTTGCACCAGGCGAATACCTACCTTGGCCAGATTCAGCCGAAGCACTTCACCAACCCGGTTGAAGGTTGGGAAATGCAGAACGTCGATCGTCAGCCGAACCCCATCGGGCCCGGCCTTCAGTCCCGCAGCTTCGAGCAGTTCGATGGCCTGTTGGGGCGCCAGCGGATACCGGTCCAGCGTGCCGCCGGCATGCGCCCAGGTCAATCCCGAGGAGATCGGCGCAGTTGCAACTTTGCCCAGGCCAAACTGCACATCGCGCAGTATCTGCTCGCGGTCAGTCGCCATTGCGATGGCCTGGCGCACCCGCAAGTCGGCAACTACTGGGCGATCCAGATTGAAACCCAAGGTCGTAATGCAATTTCCCCCGCCCGTTCCAAACGCGGTCTGCGCGGTGACCAGATCGCCGCGTGCACGCAAACGCTCCACGTCGGGAGGGTTGATCGAGCCCAGGTAGTCGGCCTCGCCCGCCAGCAGAGCGAGGGTCTGGGCATTGCTGTCGGGGATGATGCGTATGACAAGACGGTCCAGGTACGGCAGCCCTGGCTTGAAGTAGTTGGGGTTGCGGGTCAATACGACTTGCTGGTCGGTGCGGTACGAGTCAAACCTGAACGGACCGGTGCCGACCGGCCTCAGATTGACCGGGTTGGTCAGCGGATCGCTGCCCTGGTAAAGGTGTTTGGGCAGGATGGCGGCTTCGGTCACGTTGAGCAACTGCAGCAGCGCGCCGTAGGGCTTGCGCAACCGGAAAACCACCGTATCAGGAGTTGGTGTCTCGATCGCCGCGAGCACATGGCCCAGACCCGCCTTGGTGCGAGCGTGGTGTTTTAGCAGCACCTCCTCGAAGGTGTATTTGACATCGGCAGAAGTGAACGCTGTGCCGTCGTGCCAGCGCACGCCAGGCGCAAGGTGAAAGGTGTAGACCGTGCCGCCTTCGCTGATGGTCCAGCGCAGTGCCAGATCGGGCTGCGGCCGCAGGTCGCGGTCCAGCTCCACCAGCGAGTTGTAGATTGAATCCGCCGCCGCGTGCACATGGGAGCCGGTTGAAATGGCTGGATTCAGATGGCCGGGATCGGCCGGCACCACAATCACGGCAACCCCGCCGCGCGCCGGTGCCGGTTGCGCCGCACAAAGGCCCGAGAGGCTCAGCAGCAGCAGCATCAGAAGTCGGATCATCGGAGGTTCCTTCGCCGCGGGCACGGAAATGGTTGGCGCCGCAATTATTTCTTGACCTTTACCTAAGGGCAAGGTTTATTCTTGCGTCAGTTGTTCACGTCCGGAAAGATATTGTGATGACGCTGCCCGCAGGCCACGTTCCCAGCACCGCCCATACACCTGCGTTCGGCCTTGAACCTGGCCCGATTGCCGAGGTGCACGCCTTCTGGTTGGCGGGTATGAGCTGCGACGGTTGTTCAATTGCTGCGGTGGGCGCACAAAACCCGAGCGTCGAACAGCTGATCAGTGGTGCTATTCCGGGTATTCCAGTCGTGGTCCTGCACCACCCGGTGCTCGCGGTCGAGGCGGGCGAGGCATTCATGAGCCCCTACCGCCTGGCCAAGGAAGGCAAACTGGGCGCGCCTTATGTGGTCATCTACGAAGGGTCGGTAGCCAACGAGAAGATCGCCGCTGAGTTCGGTGGCTATTGGTCGGCCATGGGTGCCGACATCTCGGCCGACGGCAGCACGCAGCCAATTCCTACGGCACATTGGTTGCGTGATCTGGCGCCCGGTGCAGCGGCCGTGATCGCAATTGGCACCTGTGCTACCTGGGGCGGCATTCCAGCGGCCGCGGGCAATGTCACAGGGTCGATGGGCGTGATGGACTATCTTGGCAAAGACTATTTGAGCGCGCTCGGGTTACCCGTCATCAACGTGCCTGGCTGCTCGCCGGTGGGCGACAACTTCACCGAGACGGTAGCAACGGTTTTGATGTTTCTGGCCGGTGTTGGTCCGCTGCCGGCGTTTGACGAACTGGGACGGCCGGCCTGGATGTTCAAGAGCAATGTCCACCAAGGCTGTGTGCGCGGTGGCTTTTACGAAGAGGGCCTTTTCGCCAAGAAATACGGCGATCCCCAATGCCTGGTCGAACTCGGATGCTGGGGGCCCGTGGTGCAGTGCAACATGGTGTCGCGGGGTGCGATTGGCAGCGCCGGCGGCTGTATGAACACGGGCGGCATCTGCATCGGCTGCACCATGCCGGGCTTTCCCGACGCGTTTGCTCCGTTCTACAAGGCACCGCCAGGCGCCATGCTGTCTGCTTACTCAAGCCGCGTAGTGGGCAGCTTTATCCGGCCGCTGCGCCGCATAACGCAGCGTAAACGCAACCTGACTGAACAATGGAGCCGGGACCGAAGTGTTCCAAGCGGGTGGGGCCATGTCGAGCCGCCCGGGCTGTTCGCACGCGCGGCAAACTACTTCTATCGCAAGCTGCAGTACGCGGGCAGCGAGTTCACGCCCAACTCGACCCGCCAGCAGCAACTTCAGGCCGAGGGACACGCGTTCGTTGGCGCTGCCGAAAAGAGAATCGAACAGGAGGCCAAGGCATGAGTGCACAGGAAATTTACCAGTGGTGGTTCATCTGGCTTGCCATAGCCGGGACGATCGTGGTCGCAGCCGCCGCGCTGCTGATCACCATCATTGTGCTGGCCCGGCGCATCGCGGCTCTGGCGCAAACCGCGCTGGAGGTGGTGGAGGATATCGAGCGACATACCAAGCCGATCTGGCAACTCAACGCCACCAACCAAGTCGCAAAGAATTTGCTCGCCGGTGCCAGGGCCATTGAAGCCAACACCGGGGCCATCGTTGGCGCTCTGGGTGAAGCAGAGCGACGCAGAGTCGCCTGAACCAGGAGGAAATTTCATGGACACCCTGCCGGCTTCACCAGAACAGGCAAGCTTGTTCATCTGGTGGATTTCATTGGCGCTTGGTCTGGTGGCGAGCCTGGTCGTGACGCTGCTGCTGTGGTTGATTCACCAGACCGCCGAAACCATCAATGGCGTCGTCGCACGGATTTGGGACGTGGGGCAGCGGGTGGCCGGCAACACGGTGCATATTCCCGCGCTCTACAACACCAATGCGGTGGCGGCGGACATCCTCGTCAGCGCGCTGAACATCGATGCAGGGGCAGCAGCCATCGAGTCCCATGCCAACGGATGCCCCGGTTGCCCGCAGTGCATGTTGAACCACCAGGGGCGCTGACCATGATCCTGCTCACTACACTGACTGCCATTTTGGTCCTGGTATTTTTTGTTGTGCTGGCGGCGGGGCTGGTCCATATCAGCCGGGCGCTGGAATGCGTGGGGGGCACGCCGACCAGCTTTCTGGCCAAGCTGCGGCTGGGGCTGCGGGCGATTGACAAGGAGACCAGCCATTTGACGCCCCAGGTGCTCCAGGTCAACGCAGGCCTGTCGCAAATTGCCGGTGGGCTGGTTTCGGCAGACCAACACTTGGTGGGCGCCATAGCTGCCGTCACCAGACAGGAGGCTTGAACCATGAACCCGATGAACCTGAGCATGACTTTGCCCACGGCGGTTTACGCCATCTGGGGCACGGTCCTGCTGGTCGTAATCGTCGTGATCGTGCCGCTCGCGATCGCCCTGCTGCATCGCACACTTCGGGCGGCGTGGTCGATTCGCCGTTACCTGGAAGAAATGCTGCAGGCTGGGGTCGGCATAGCCGGCAATACCAGTTCGATCAGCGCCTTGGAAGACACCATCAGCGTCGCTGGCGGCATGGTAGCCACGGCCAGCAGCATCAAGCAACATACCGCCACCATCGCCACGGTCTTGTCGCAGCGCGCTGCGCGGGGGAAGGCGGCATGACCGCATGGCTGTTGACCCTGACGCTGGTGGTGACGGCAGCGGTGGTGCTGGTGCTGGTGGCATACCTGCTGGGCATCATCGTCGCGTTGTGGGGTGCCAGGAACAGCCTGGCCCGACTGGCGGGCGGATTGGTCGCCGTGCGCGACAACACGCGGCCACTCGGTGACCATGTGCGGGCCATCAACGGCGGCCTTTCCGCCCTCTTGACGGGTCTTCTGGCGGTCAACGCAGACCTGGCTGCAATCGTGAAAGTGGCGCAGGGCGATTAACACCGCCTGAGCAGGATTATCCAAAACCATCCCAAGGGACGCGACATGTGCTTCAAGAATCTGCCAATCGAGTTCGACGAAGCTGGCAATGCGCATCTGATAGCCGGGGTGGCCGACCCTTATGCCTACACCACGCAGTCACTCGATGAAAGGGACAAGAAGCTCAAGGACATCGCCGGGAAAAACGGGCAACTGCGCGATTTCAACTTCGACCCGGTGACGCGGGTGGCCGGCGCCTTGGCCTTCCACAGCACGGTCGATTTGAAGCAGCGCAAAGTGTTGGATACCAACTCGATGGCAACCCTGTTTCGTGGCTACGAAGTGATTTTGCGCGGACGCGATCCGCGTGATGCAGCTTTCATCAGTTCGCGCGCCTGCGGCGTGTGTGGCGGCGTGCACTCCACCGCTTCGGCCCTGGCGATCGAGATGGCGCTGGACATCAAGCCGCCACCGATGGGTATCCTGATTCGCAACCTGCTGCTGAGCTGCGAATACCTGTACGACAACCCGCTGCACCTGTTTGTGCTGGCGGGTCCCGATTTTTCCGAGGCGCTGGTGCGCAGCACCAACCCCGAGGTGTGGGAGCAGGCCGTGACGGCACCGGCCAAGTTTTCCCACATGCACGGCTACGCCACCATCGGCGCGATCATGACGGATTTGAACCCGCTCACCGGCAAGTTGTACCTAGAAGCGCTGGAGATGACACGTGTGGCGCGTGAAGCGTATGTGTTGCTGGGCGGCAAATACCCGCACCCGGAAACCATCATCCCCGGAGGCGTCACCACGACGCTGACACCCAGCACTTTCAGCGAGTTCTATGTCAAGCTGAGCCCATTTTTCGACTACTGCAAAAAATGCATTGGCGTCTGGGACGATGTGTACGATTTCATGCTCGCCTGCAACCCCGACTACATCCATTGCGGCGAATTGCCGGCCACGATGGTCGACTTCGGCCAATGGGACCATGAGGACCATTACGACGCCAGTTATGCCAATTGCAACGAATGGGGCGAATATCGCTGGTCAACGCCCGGCGCAGTAGTCGACGGCAAGCTGGTCACAACCAAGTTGCGCGACATCAATGTTGGCCTGGAAGAGTTCGTGGAGCACTCCTATTACGAGCAGTGGCACGACTATCCGTTCAAGACCGACCCGCTGGGTGCGCCTTTGAGTCCGCACCATCCCTGGAACAAGACCACCATTCCGCGCCCCGGTGCGCAGAACTGGAAGGAGCGCTACAGCTGGTCGACCACCCCTACCTGGGACCGCCACACTTTTGAGGCGGGTGCTTATTCCCGCGTCTATATTTCGGCGCTGGCGCAGAAGTTGCCCCCCAGTGACTACGTGCAATCCACCGGGCACAGCCTGAAGCTCAACATTCCCAAAGGCAGCAAGTTGCCGGCCATGAACCTGGAGTGGCACATACCCAAAATCTGGAACGCATTCGAGCGCAACCGCGCCCGCGCTTACGCCGTGGCATTCAACCTGATGGTCACCGTGGAAAATTGGGTGCGCGCCATGGACCTGCAAAAGCGTGGCGAAACCCAAGTGCACACCCCGTTTGTGATCCCCTCCAAAGGGCGGCAGATCGGTGTCGGTTTCTGGGGCGCAGGGCGCGGCTTTCTTGCCCATTGGTGCGTGATTGAAGACGGCCTGTTGGCCAACTACCAGATCTGCACCCCGTCGACTGTCAACGCCTGCCCAAAAACACCCTGGGGTGAGTCCGGCGCGTATGAACAGGCAGTGCTCAACACGGTGCTGGTGGAAAACTTCAAGGACGAAAGC
>JANLQZ010000292.1:0-5668 GCA_031368125.1 Betaproteobacteria bacterium | reverse complement strand
CTGGGTAATCTCGATCAGGATTTCCTTGGCCAGCTCCAGCAGCGCCAGGAATGTCACGACCATGACCTGCGTGCCCTTGGACGGGTCGAACAGGTTTTCGAACTCGACGAACTTGCGGCCTTGAAGGCGCCGCAACACGATGCTCATGTGCTCGCGCACCGACAGCTCCTCGCGCGTGATGTGGTGGTGCTGCACCAGGCGGGCGCGTTTGAGGATGTCCTGCCAGGCCTGCTGCAGGTCCTGCACACTGACAGCCGGAAAACGCGGCTGCAGCGATTGCTCGATCGTCACCTGCGCCTTGAGGAAGTCGCGCCCGGACTGCGGCATGGCGTTGAGGGCCGCCGCGGCCAGCTTGGTCTGTTCATACTCCAGCAGGCGGCGCACCAGTTCGGCACGCGGGTCCTCGGCCTCCCGCCCTTCGGCCGCCTTGCGCGAAGGCAGTAGCATGCGCGATTTGATCTCGATCAGCATCGCCGCCATCAGAAGGTACTCGGCCGCGAGTTCCAGGTTGCGCCCGCGGATTTCTTCCACGTACACCAGGTACTGGCGCGTGACGCCAGCCATCGGGATATCGAGGATATTGAAGTTCTGCTTGCGGATCAGGTACAACAGCAGGTCGAGCGGACCTTCGAAGGCCTCCAGGAATACCTCCAGCGCATCCGGCGGTATGTACAGGTCGTGCGGCATGGAAAACAAGGGCTCGCCGTAAAGGCGTGCCAACGCGACCTGGTCCACCACCTGCGGCATGTCTGCGGCCTCGGGGCCATCGGCGGGGATCAACGTCGCGGTCAGGGACGCGTTGTCAACGGTCGTCGTGGGCATGCTGGCGGATGGAGTTGGTGGCAAAACGCGGGCACCGCCCGGCGCCGCACCCTGAATCGATGCTACTTGGCGTCAGTCTGGTAGACGTAGGGTTTCTGCGGCACGCTGGCGGCGCGGTACTCCTGCCAGGCTTCGCGGTCCACCGGCTTGTCCCATAACAGCTCGCGGCCTTCGCGTTGCAGTGCTTCGAGTTGTGGTTTCTGTTGCTTGAGTCCGGCGATGAACTGTGTGATCTCGGACTCGTAGTCCGGGCGGCGGAATATGGACATAGACTTGAACCTCTTGTTTCGATTTTACAGGGGTACCCATGCGCAAAGGATTTGGCCGGATTGCCGTGGCTGCGCTGCTGTTGGTTTTGGCCGCCTGCGACCCGCAGCGCGTCAGCGAACTCGAGGAGGGCCTGGCGACCGAGGCCGATGTGCGCGCGCGGTTCGGCGAGCCTGAGAAGATTTGGGACGCCCCCGATGGCGGGCGCACCTTCGAGTACAGCCGGCAACCCGCTGGCACCAAAAACTACATGATCACCATCGGCGCAGACGGCAAGATGAGCGCGCTGCGGCAGGTCCTGACACCGCAGAATTTTGCCAAGGTGGTGCCGGGCATGATGGTGGAAGACGTGCGCAAGACGCTCGGCAAGCCGATGCGGGTGACGACCTTCGACTTGAAGCAACAGACCCATTACGACTGGCGTTATGCCGACGGCGTGAACCTGTCGGACAGCAAGATATTCACTGCCGTCTTCGATGCGGACCTGCGCGTCGTATCGACCGGCTCAGCCGGCGACCCGGACGCGGAAAAAAGCAACCGGCGTTGATTCTTCGCCTGCCTACCGTCCAGTACACTCGTCCGATGGTAGAGGAGTCTTTCAACCCCCTGGCCGATCCCAACGTGTTCGAGGCCTGAGGAATGGGGGCGCTGGCTGATCCGGCGCGGTGGGTCCATCTGGATTGGGTACTCGTCGCCGTAGTTGCGTGGCTGGCGGTCGGAGTGGGTGGCGTGCTGGCATTGCGGCGGCTCGTATTCGTCGCGCGCTTCCTGTTTCCCGCCGGTGGAGTGGTCGCCGTCGGATTGTTCGCAGTGGCGTTGCAGGCTTTGTTCTCGGTTCCCGAAACCGCGGTGCTGCCGATCGGTCTGCCGTCACTGCCGTTTCATCTGCGGCTCGACGCCTTGTGCGCGTTTTTCCTGCTCGTGATCTCTGGCGCAGCCGCCGGGGTATCCGCTTTCGCCGCCGGTTATTTTCGCAAGGGTGAGGGAACGCCGCCGGGCTTGCTCTGCCTCGAATACCACGTCTTTCTTGCGGCGATGGTGATGGTGGTGCTGGCCGACGACGCGTATGCCTTCATGGTGATGTGGGAGACGATGGCCCTGTCGTCGTTCTTCCTGGTCATTGCCAACCACCGCATCCCCGAGATTCGCGAGGCCGGGTACCTCTACCTGCTGATCGCCCATATCGGCGCAATCGGCCTGCTGCTGTGTTTTGGCGTGCTGCAGGCGAACACCGGCGACTACACCTTCGCCAATATGCGGGCGCAACACCTGAACGCGTTTTGGGCTTCGGTCGCGTTCGGGCTGGCGCTGTTCGGTTTTGGTGCCAAGGCCGGCATCGTGCCCCTGCACGTATGGCTGCCCGAGGCGCATCCCGCGGCGCCCTCGCCGGTGTCTGCGCTGATGAGCGGCGTGATGCTCAAGACCGCCATCTACGGGATGTTGCGGGTGTCGTTCGACCTGCTGCAGATGCAGCTCTGGTGGTGGGGTGTGCTGCTGCTGGGCCTCGGACTGGCGACGGCCATCTACGGGGTGGTGTTCGCGGCCGTGCAGGTGGACATGAAGCGCCTGCTCGCCTACTCATCGATTGAAAACATCGGACTGATGTTCGCCGCCATCGGCCTCGCACTGCTGTTCCACGCCTACCGCATGCAGGCCATGAGCGCGCTGGCGCTGACCGCGGCGTTGTACCACGTGGCCGCCCATGCATTCTTCAAGAGCCTGTTGTTCCTTGGCACGGGCTCGGTGTTGCATGCCACCCATGAACGCAGCCTGGGCAAGCTCGGTGGCCTGATCCGCAATATGCCGTGGGTGGCCTGGATGACACTGGCCGGCGTATTGGCCAGTGCCGGCCTGCCTCCACTCGGGGGTTTCGTCGCTGAGTGGTTGTTGTTGCAGAGCTTCCTTTTTACGCCGGGCCTGCCCAATTCGATCCTCAACATGCTGATCCCGGCGGTGACGGCGCAGATCGCCCTGGTGGCGGCGTTGGCCGGTTACACCATGGTCAAGTTTTTTGGCATCGTCTTCCTGGGCCAGCCGCGCGAGGACACCCTGGCGCAGGCACCGGACGCCGGTCCCTGGGAGCGTGCCGGAATGGTCTGGCTGGTGCTGGGATGTATCGCGCTCGGGTTGCTGCCGAACCAGTTCATCCAGCTCATCGACCCGGTCACGCGCCAACTCGTCTCGGCCGGCCTCGGCCCCCAGGCGGCCGCCAGCGGCTGGCTGCTGGTGCCGGTGGACGTCGAGCGGGCGAGTTACGGGCCGGTGATCTTCCTGCTCGGGGTGGCGGCCAGTTACGCACTGGCCTATGGACTGGTGCGCCGGTTCTACCACGGCCGGCTACGGCGCTCCGACCCCTGGGACTGCGGCTTCCCGTGGCAGACTCCGCGCATGCAGGATACGGCCGAGGGCTTCGGCCAGCCGATCCGGCAGATCTTCGAGCCCTTTTTCCGCATGCAAAGGCATTTGCCCACCCCGTTCGACACGGCACCGCGGTACAGCGTCGAACTGGGTGACCATTTCTGGCATTGGCTGTACCTGCCGGTGGCCGCGCTGGTTGAACGTTTGTCGCGCCTGATCGGCCGCTTGCAGCAGGGGCGCATCGCGCTTTACCTCCTGTACAGCTTCGTGACCCTGATCACGGTGCTGGTGGTAGTCACGCGATGAGCCTGTTCGGATTTTTCTCGCAGTTGCTCGAGATCGCCGTCGCGCTGGCGCTGGCGCCGCTGCTCAGCGGGTGGATCAACCAGTGGCGGGCATGGCTGCAAAACAAATCCGCGCCGCCGCTGTTGCAGTCCTACCGCATGCTGCACAAGCTGTTCCACAAGGACTCGGTCATGGCGCACCACGCGTCGTCGCTGTTTCGTGTTGCACCCTACATTGTTTTCGGATGCATGGCGCTGGCCTGCGCGATCATTCCCACGCTGTCGATCGACCTGCCGTTGTCGCCCGCGGCCGACGCGATCGCGCTGGTCGGCCTGTTTGCGCTGGCGCGCGTGTTCATCTCGCTGGCGGCGATGGACATCGGCACCTCCTTCGGCACGCTGGGCGCACGGCGCGAAATGCTGATCGGGTTTCTGGCCGAGCCGGCACTGCTGATGGTGCTGTTCACGGCCTCGCTGATCTCCAAGTCGACCTCGTTGACCACCATCGTCGACACCCTGGCGCACCAGGAATTCGCGATCTACCCAAGCCTGGCCTTTGCCGGTGTCGCCTTCACGATGGTGTCGCTGGCCGAGAACGCGCGCGTGCCGGTGGACAATCCGGCCACACACCTGGAACTGACGATGATCCACGAGGCGCTGATCCTCGAATATTCAGGCCGCCACCTGGCGTTGCTCGAATGGGCGGCCAGCCTGAAGCTGTTTGCCTA
Source organism: Betaproteobacteria bacterium (assembly GCA_031368125.1). GTDB lineage: Bacteria > Pseudomonadota > Gammaproteobacteria > Burkholderiales > Burkholderiaceae_C > CAISIP01. Next base: position 1,209 of record JANLQZ010000292.1, on the reverse strand, counting down.
CTCTTGCATCGGGCTGGCGCTGTTCTTCCCCTGGGGTGTGGCCGACGGCAGCGAACCCGCCGCCTTGCTGCTGGCGCTGCCGACGCTGGTCCTCAAACTGGCTATCGGAGGGGTGCTGCTGGCCGGGCTGGAGACCCTCAGCGCCAAGATGCGCATCTTCCGGGTGCCCGAGTTCCTCGCCACCGCGTTCATGCTGGCCGTGATCGGCCTGCTGGTGCGTATCCTGCTGGGGGCTTGAGTTGACAGACTTCATCGGCCAACTCGTCAACCTGTTCGCGGCCATCATCCTGATGCTGGCGTTCGCCATGATTTCACAGCGGCGCATCCTGTCGCTGGTCCATCTGTTCACCCTGCAAGGCGCGGCTTTGGTGGCCGCCACTGCGACGGTGGGATACGTCACGCACCAGCCACACCTGTACCTGTCGGCCGGCCTCACCCTGGTCCTCAAGGTGATCCTGATCCCGCTGCTGCTGCACCGCGTCATCGACCGGCTGAACGTGCGTTGGGACGTCGAGGCGCTGATCAACATCCCGACCACCATGTTGATCGGGCTGGTGCTGGTGATCTTCGCGTTCAACCTTGCGGCGCCGATCTCGCAGCTGTCGTCGACCATCACGCGCGGCACGCTGGGCATCGCGCTGGCGTGTGTGCTGCTGTCGTTCCTGATGATGATCGTTCGTTCCAAGGCGGTGCCGCAGGTGATCGGATTCCTGTCGATGGAGAACGGCCTGTTTTTCGCCGCCACCTCGGCCACCTACGGCATGCCGATGGTGGTCGAATTCGGCATCGCGCTCGACGTGCTGGTCGGCATCCTGATCCTGGGCGTGTTCCTGTTCCAGATCCGCGAGCAGTTCGACAGCCTGGACATCCGCAACCTCGAGCGGCTGAAGGAAGAATGAACAGCCCCGCGCCGCCCACCCGTGGCCGCTGCGCGCGGCCCGCCGTATCGCGCGGCGCCCGGCTTGCCGGCGCCGCCGATGCCGGCACCGGCCGTGCCCGAGCCGGGGCAGCCGGGCGCACCGGGGGCCGCCGATGACCGTGCAGGCGCTGCAATTCGTTCTCGGCATTCCGCTGGCGGGCAGTGTGGTGCTGGCGTTCACCGGGCACCGTGACGTCGCGCGCGACATCAATGCGGCTTTCAGCGCCGGCACCTTCATCGCGGCGTGTTTTCTCACGGTGCAAATTGTCAATGAAGGTCCGCTGCTGGCG
>JANLQZ010000249.1:0-3722 GCA_031368125.1 Betaproteobacteria bacterium | reverse complement strand
TTTGGCGGGCAGGGCGGTGATGCCGTCAAGTATGTCACGCCGGACACGATCGGCCTGCCCGGCAGACCATGGATCCCGCAGCGAGTCCGGGAGGGCAGACGAGGAGGCGGGTCCGGGATGACAGACGAGGAGGCGGGTCCGGGATGACAACCGAGGAGGCGAGTCCGGGATGACAGACGAGGAGGCGGGTCCGGGAGGACATTTGGCGCAGCGGGCCCGACTCGGCAAGACAGACTGCGTCGACTCGGGTTTACAGCGGGTCGGGTCGGGGCGCGACGGGTTCGACGACCTGGGGTGTGAATCGCAATTCCACCCAGGCGCCGGGGGCCGAGCCACTGGACAACGTGCCGTGTAATTGCGTGGTCAGGTCGGCCACCAGTTGCAGGCCGAGTGCGCTGGCGCGGCGGGCCTCGAAGTCTACCGGCAGGCCGACGCCGTCATCACTCACGCGCAGGCGCAGTTGCGGCGATCCGTCGACGGCCTGCAACTCGACCCGCACCGTGCCGCTGTGTTCGTCGGGGAAGGCGTGTTTCAGGCAATTCGACAGCAGCTCGTTGACCACCAATCCGCACGGGGCCGCCTGGTCCAGGCCGATCTGGACCGACGCGAGGTCGAGCTCCAGCCGGACCGCGCCGGGCTTGGCGGCGTTCGCGCGCATCGCCTGGGTACTGACCTGTCGCAGGTAGGCGCCCAGATCCACCGCCGCAAAGCTGCGCGAGCGGTAGAGCGATTCGTGCAACAGCGCCATCGACTGGATGCGGCCCTGCATGTCGCGCAGCACCGTCCTGGCGGTCGGCTCCAGATTGCGCCCGCTCTCCAGGCGCAGCAGGCTGTGCACGACCTGCAGGTTGTTCTTGACCCGGTGGTGCACTTCGCGCAGCAGCGCCTCCTTTTCGCGCAAGGAGCTGCGCAGCGCGTCTTCCGCCTGCCTGCGCGCCGTGATGTCGGTGACCATCGCCAGCGCCCCGGCGTAGGCGCCGTCGGCATGGAGTATCGGGTTGGTGGACATCAGCGTCCACAGCGCCGACCCGTTCTTGCGCTGGAACTTGAAGTCGTGCTGCTCGGAGATTCCCTGGCGGCGGCGCTCCAGGTTTTTCTGTGTGATCTCCCGCCCCTCGTTGTCCATGAAGTCGGTCAACTCCCGCCCGAGCATTTCGGCCGTGGTGTAACCCAGCATCGCCGCCATCTTCGGATTGACGTAGGTGGTGCGCGCCTGTGCGTCGATGGTCCAGATGCCTTCCTCGGCGGTCTGCACGATGCGCCGGTAACGTTGTTCGCTCGCGCGCAACTCCTGTTCCAGCGCCTTGCGCCGGCTGATGTCCTGCATGTGCGCCACAGTGAACCGCGGCGCACCACCGGTGTCGCGCACCAGCGCCACGCTCAGGCTGATCCACACCGGGTGGCCGTCGTGGTGGATATAGCGCTTTTCCATCTGGAAACTGCGCGTCGTTCCCGCCAGCAGGGCCTCCATGTGCTCGAGATCCTGCGCCAGGTCGTCCGGGTGGGTCATGACCTGGAACGTCAACTGCAGCAGTTCCGCCTCGGTGTAGCCGACGATGTCGCACAACGCCTGGTTGACCTGCACCCAGCGGCCATCCAGCGCAGTGATGGCCATGCCGACGCCGGACGCGGTGAACGAGCTCCGGAACCGCTCCTCGCTGAGCTGCAGCGCCTGCGCCACCTGGTATTGCCCGCTGACGTCGCTGAACACCAGCACCACGCCGACGATGCGGCCCGCGGCGTCGTGGATCGGTGCCGCGCAGTCGGAGATCTGGAATTGCGACCCGTCGCGTGCGATCAGCGCAGTGTGGTCGGCCAGTCCCACCACTTCACCGTGGCGCATCACCTGTTCCGCCGGGTTGACGGCCGGCAGCCCGGTCTCGGCGTGGATGATCCGGAACACGTCGGCCAGCGGGCGCCCCAGCGCCTCGGCCAGGGGCCAGCCACACAGGCGCTCGGCGGTCGGATTCATGCGCGTGACCCGGCCGGTGGCGTCGGTGGCGATCACCGCGTCGCCGATTGCACGCAGCGTGATGGAGAGGTTTTCTTCGCTCTCGCGCTGGCTCTGTTCTTCCAGCCGGCGCCTGGTGATGTCCTGGTCCACGCCCCAGACCCGAACCACCTTGCCATGCCGGTCGACCGCGGATGCGCCCCGGGAGTCGATGTAGCGCAGCTCGCCCGAGTCCTTGGCGTGGATGCGGAACTCGATTGCGTAGCTGCTCTCGCCGGCGCTTGATTTCTCGATGCAGCGCGCCAGTCTTTCGCGGTCGTCCGGATGGATCGTCTCCTGCCATGCATCGAATGCCGGCACGCCGTCCGACTTGTTCCGTCCGTAGATGCGGTACAGCTGGTCGGACCAGACCGAGTCACGGTATCCAAGGTGCCAATCCCAGCCGCCGATGGCGGCCATTTCCTCGGCCATCATCAGGCGGTTTTCATTGCGCCGGCGCTCGAGTTCGGTCGTGATGCGTTCGCTGATGTCGCGCATGACACCGATGAAGTGGGTCAGTTGCCCTTGTGTATCACGTACCGGCGAGATCGCCAGTTCGTTCCAGAAGCTACTGCCGTCCTTGCGGTAATTCAGGATTTGTCCGGCGAATTCCTCGCCCTGCTGGCACGCGGCGCGCATGGTGTCGACCGTTGCCGGGTCGGTCAGCGGGCCCTGCAGGAGGCTGCAATTGCGGCCCACGATGTCGGCCTGCGCGTGACCGGTGATGGTGGTAAAGGCCGCGTTGGCAGATAAAACGGTGCGGCCCACATCGGTAATCACCACGCCTTGTGAAATCGCCTTGAGCGCCACGTCGCTGAGCCGCAGCGCGGCTTCGTTGCGGTCGCGCGCGTCGAGCATGCGGTTGAACTGCTGCGCTACAGCGGAAATCTCGGCCGGTCCGTCGGCCCGCGACCGGGCCGCGCTGTCGCCGGCGGCCACGCCGGCGGCGGCGGCGGCGAGTCCAGCCACCGGCCGCGCGATCGCGGCACCGATGCGCCAGGCCAGCAGCAGCGCCAGCAGCAGGATGCCGCCACCGATTCCCAGGCTGCGGCGCAGCCTGGCTTCGTAGGGCGCGAACACTTCGGCCTCGGGCAACCCGGCCACGACCCGCCATTCGACGCCCGGAATGGTCACGTAGGCCCACAGGCGCGTGACACCGTCCATGCCGGTGGTGCTCAGAAAACCTTCGCGCATGCCGCGCGTGGCAGCTTCGGCGCTTGTGGGCCCGCGTTTGCCGATAAAGGCGCCGGGGTCGGCCGAGCGCAGCAGCACGGCGCCGGTGCGGTCCAGCACCGTCACGATCGCGCTCCTGGGTACCGCGCCCAGCAGCTCGGCGCCCATTTTCAACAGGTCCACCGGCAGCGCCAGCAGGCCGGCGATGGCCCCGGTGGTGTCGCGCACCGGAAAAGTCTGGATCGACACCCAGCGCCCGGTGGCCGGGCCGAGCAGCGCGTCGGCGGCCGAAAACTCTTCTCGGCGCATGCCTTCGGTCAACCATGCGGAATCCGCCACCTGGAGCGCGGGTGGCGGGTTGGTCAGGGACGTGCACACCACTCTGGCCTGGCGGTCGCGCAACCCGAGCGTGACGAACTCCGGATGCAGGTTGAGGTATTCGGCCAGCGTCTGGCCGCAGAAGTTCGGGTCGAGCGCCCGGGCCGCCGGCCGCTCGGCCAGCCGCGCCAGGATGGCTTCGTTGCGGCGCAGGTAACGCGCGACGTCGGCCGCCGTGTTG
>JANLQZ010000220.1:0-5040 GCA_031368125.1 Betaproteobacteria bacterium | reverse complement strand
GATGTCGTCGCTGTAGCGGTCGTCGGTGGAGCACAGCGTGATGATGGCCTGCAGCCCGGGCGGGCGCAGGGCAGCCACCTCCAGGCTGTTGAAGCCGCCCCACGAAATACCCATCATGCCGACCCGCCCGGTGCTCCAGGGTTGCCGCACCAGCCACGCGATCACGTCCACCGCGTCGTCCAGTTCCTGCTGCGTGTATTCGTCGAACATCAGCCCGTCGGAGTCGCCGTTGCCGCGCATGTCGACCCGCACGCAGGCATAACCGTGGCCGGCGATGTAGGGGTGCGTCAGGGCATCGCGCACATGGGTGCCGTCGCGCTTGCGGTAGGGCAGGTACTCCAGGATCACCGGCACCGGATTCTTGTCTGCGTCGGCCGGCATCCAGATGCGCGCCGCCAGCTTCGTGCCGTCGGGCAATGTGATGAAGGTGTTGGGGATTTCACGCACCTTGCGCGGGAAGGATTTGACGGTCTTCATGGGTCGGTTCCGTGTTCGGCAATGCGGGTCCGACGACTCTAACAGGCTGCATACAGGCAACGCGCCAGAACCGTCCACCACAACGGGTTCGGCCGTGAAAGCACGCGACCGCCGCGGCGCCGGCTTGCAATCGCCCGGTTATGCGGCTCGCACCGCCACATTGGCTACGCGGCCAGATATCTGGTAACTTCAACGGCGCCGGTTCGCCCCCGGCCTATAGACGCACAAGCTCCACATGAGAAATCCTGATTTCCGCCTTGTTCGGAATCTCCCGCCCTGGGTCGCAGTCGGCAGCTCCGACGTGTGCACGCGTGCCGACGAGCAGAGCCGGTACTACGCCTTGGGAGCAAGCCGGTGATCGGGAAGAATCGCGCCCTCGTCGCCGTGCTGGCAATCTGCACGGCGTTCGCAGCGCATGCCATGCGGGTCGAAGTGCACGGCAGCGTGGTGTTTGCCACCGGACCGGTCGAAGACGATGCCGGCAAGTTCCAGGACGCGCTGGACAAGGCCGGCGTCGACACGGTGGTGTTCGTCAATTCACCCGGGGGCGACTTGTGGACCGGCCTGCGGGTGGGCCGCATGATCGAGGCCCGCGGGCTAAAGACCGTCGTCGCGGGCTACTGCGTATCGGCCTGTTCGGTCATGTTCATGGGGGGCCGGCAGCGGACGTTCTCGGATGCGTTTCGCCCGGCGCAGACCTTTGTCGGCATCCACGGGGCGCACAACCGCGACACCCGGAGTGTCGACCCGCGCATGCAGCCCCAGTTGTTCGCGTTCTACAAGCAGGGCATGGCCGGGCGCTTCAACGCCGACGTGATGAACCGGGCGCTGTACGAGATGGACGACGCCGGCGCCCTGCTGCGCGTGTTCGACGCCCAGCGCACGCCCAGGCAGGCCCCGTACCACTGCCGCTCCGGGCAGTCGCTGCGCCAGCACTGCACCGAATTCAAGGACCAGGACGCGCTGGGCCTGGGCGTGGTGACCAGCAATGCCCTCACCACCCTGGAGCTGCCGGCCAGCTTCCGGCAGTTGCCGACCATCCTGGGGCGGGAGCTCACACAGCCGTTCGAGGACCCCGCCGCTTTCTTCAAGACCCTGGTCGAGCAGCAGTGCGGCGTCGACGCCTGTCGCAAGGCGGTGGCCGATTTCGCGGCGACCCGCGAACACAAGGCGATCGCCGTTCCGGTGGGCGCACCGGGCCTGGGTTACGCCAGCAACCGCGACACCGCGGCGAATGCTTTTGTCGGCGCCGTCTACGCCTGCAACCACATCAAGGACAAGCCGGCGCGGCTGTGTGAAGCGCAGACCGTGAACGGTTTTGATGTGCGCGGCCTGTATGTGGCGGGTGCGGCGAGCCACGCGGAGGCGCTGGCCCGGCTGACCGCGCCGGCCGAGAAGTTCTATGCCAATGAGGAATTCGGCGGCGGCATGACCAGCGCCAGCGGCCTGCGCACACAGAAGTTTCAGGACATCACGCCGCAACGACTCGACGGCATCCGTACCCTTGGCACCCGGGAACTGGCGCAGGCGCTGCGCGGCGCGCAGGCCCCGGTGCTGGTCGACGTCTGGGCCGGAGTCAACGACGCGATTCCGGGCGCCGTGACGCTGCTGGCCGGCGGGCTGGCGTTTGACGACGCCGCAGTGGACAACGCCTATGAGGCGCGCTTTTCCGGCCTGCTGAAATTGCTCAGCCCGGACCCGTTGGCGCCGGTTGTCTTCTATTGCCAGAGCCGCGACTGCTGGCTGGCGGTGAACGCGGCGTTGCGCGCGAAGAAACTGGGCTACACCCAGGTCGGCTGGTACCGCGGCGGCATGGAAAGCTGGAAGGCCGCCAACCTGCCGCTGGCGGAGGTGGTGCTGCGGGCGGTCGTGCGCTGAGTGCGGCCTGGGCCGGTAGCGCGCCACGCCGGCCGGATCGGCAACCAGATGCCGCGGGTGCAATGGCCCGCCGGCTTTCGATGGTCAGGGTGCGGGCGCCTGCTGTAGATAACCCGCCACGTCCTCCATGTTCCCCGGCGTCAAATCGTGGGCAATGGTCTTCATGATGCTGCCTTCGGGCCGCTCGTCGGTGCGCTGAAAAACCTTGAGCTGCTTGACCAGGTAATCGGCATGTTGGTGGGCGAGGCGGGGGAATTGCTCGTTGCCTTTGCCCTGGGGCCCGTGGCATGCGGCACAGGCAACGATGTTCTTGTCGGGCACACCCTTGTCGAAGATGGCCTGCCCGCGCGCGACCGCGTCCGCGTCGCCCACCGGCCCTGGCGATGCGGAGGTCTGGGCGGCATAGTAGTCCGCCAGACCCTTGATCTGGTCGTCGGTCAGTCTGCGGCTCAGTCCCCACATGTATTCGAACCCGGCCGGATCGAAGCGGTTGTGGCTCCTGAACTGCTTCATCTGCGCCATGAAGTAGGTGGGCTGCTGCGCCGCGAGATTTGGAAAGTTGGGATTGGTGGCGCGTCCATCGATGCCGTGGCAGCCGGAGCAGACCTGCTGCGCAAGCGTCGTGGCGGAAACGGCTGGATCGGCCAGATTGCGCGACCGCTCGACGTTCGAGCAGCCGGTGCCAATCAGGCCCACAGCCATGGACAGGAGAATGTGTTGGTATTTCATGCTGAATCCCCAAAATCCGGAATCGACTGAGAGTGCATTGGCGCTTGGTCGCGACTACAGGGGAACGACGCGCTCAATACGCCGCCCAGACATAAATGAACACCGAGTTGTTGTTCCTGGCATTGCGGCCAAAGCCGTCGTAGTTGTTGCTCGCGCCATTGAACTTGGAGTAGGCGGTGTACTGCGCGCCGACTCGCACATACTGCGTCGGCATCCAGAACGCCTCGTAGGTGAGGCCGCGCGTCGCGGGGTTGCCCGTCAGGTTGCCGGTCACGCGCGTGGAGGTGATGCCGGTCCCGTTCGGGTCGTCGGTGGTGATCAGGCCGCCTCCAGGCGAGTTGTCATGGCCCGAACTCTGGTTCAGCGTATTGGTGCTTCCGGTCCGGTTGAAGAAGCTCAGGCTGCCACCGTATTTGGCCTGGTAGATGTAGGAGGCTTTGGCCCGGAAGATGTTGGTGGTGTCGAATGGCCTGAACGGGTTGACCGGCGTGGCGCCGTCGGCCAGAAAGAAGGGCGACCCGCCGGCCAGGCCGTTGGCAGAGTAATTCTGCTTCTGCCGCATGTAGGCCACCTGCGCCGTGACCGTATGCGGATCGAGAAGATACTGGTATTGCGCGTCGATGCCGACGTTCCTGAAGCGCCCGAGGTTGTTCGGGTCGGACGTGTCGGTACCGGCGTCGTATACATGTGCCACCATGCCCGAGGTGCCGACCATGAGATTGTGCGGGCCCCATTCCCGCGTCAGTGCCAGCCGCCAGTACGGATTGTTGCTGCCCCTGAGCTTGGTCTTGTCGATATCGGCGGTCCCGGCGCTCATGAACGAAAGGCCGCCGGTCGCACTTCTGTAGGTGCCCAGTTCGGCGTAGACCGTCTTGTTCCACAGCGTGTACGCGCTGATTCCGGCGATATTTCCCCCCGATCCGAAACCGGGATAAGGCGCGGTGCCATCGATGAACTGGTGACTCCCGGGCGAAGGCACCGGTACATACTGCATCCACGCGGCGGCGGAGTTCCAGGGATCCGAGATCGACGGGTTGTTGTTGGCGCTGACGCCGAAGACCCAGTCCCGGTCGCGATCGATCAGGTGGTCGGCGTAACGAAAGTCCATGTTGTCGGCCCCGCTGTGGCCGTGAAATTTTCCGTCGGCGCTTTGGCTGGCATAGTGGTCGTATGTGATCTGCGCAAAGGCGCCGATGTTTTCCGTCACCTTGCCGGCCAGGAACAGGCTGGCGGTCGCGAATATCGGCTTGCCGGCCTTGAAAAAGTCGGCTGCAGGGTCGTCGCTCTTGGAGCGGTTGGCGACGTTGGCCGAACTGGCCACACCCATGATCGACAGTGGCAACGTGCGTTCGCCGATGGTGTAACCGGTCAGCTTGAACATGCGCCCGTAGGGTGTCAGTTCGGGATACTGGCCACCGGCGTGGCAGGCGACGCAGTTCTGCCCGGTCTGGCGGGCGAAAGAAGGCAGGGCCAGCGCGTCCAGGGGTAGCCCGAGGGCGACCAAAGCCATAAGCCCCACAGCAGCTTGGCCGAGCAACAAGACCCGGTTTCCAATTTGCGTTGTGAAAATCTGCATGGAGGATCCCCTTCAGGAAATGTCGGCACATTGCTTCCCAAAACCATTGGGCTCCTGCATCCATCCGGCGGGTTGATATGGATCAAGTTACGGCACGATCACAAATCCCTGCGTGGCTCAATTGCCACTGACATCAGCGCGTCGAAGGTCCGCGCGGTGGTAGCCAGGTAAAGACCGAAGGGGCCGCTTCGATGCGGCCCGCGCGGCCCAACCCGGCGTTTGCAGGCAATCGCAGCCGGTCAACCCGCGCGCCGTCAGGGCCGCAGCAAAGACACGTCGCCGTCGCCGGAAGTTCCCTGCATCCGGTCCGCCAGATCGCCGGCGAAACGCCGCGCGAGCGCGTGGTGCAGGTGCGCCAGGCTGCCCGGTGCGGCGCCGTG
>JANLQZ010000214.1:0-2511 GCA_031368125.1 Betaproteobacteria bacterium | reverse complement strand
GCCGACGCCGGGCATTGGCAGCGGCGCCCCGCGTGCCGAAACGCTGCCGCCCAGCATGGAGTTACCAGGCCCGGCGGCGCCAACGCCGGCGTGTGCTCCGCTGCAGGCAGGCATCCGAAGCAGCGGCGGACAAGGCGTTGTCCCGCGCCCAGGCGCTTCAGGCGCTCGCCTGCCCGTCGGCTGAAGTCCGGCGCGCCGGCACCGAACGCCTGGGTGAAATTGGAAAAATGGCGGATGCCGACAACTTGCTTGCCAGAGGATCGCGACGAAGTCCTCAAGCGCAACAGGAGCCACTTCGGCGCCCTTTCGGGTTGTGGGCAAATGCACTTGAATCTGGGCGACTTCGATCGCGCACTCACGTATTTCGAACGTGCGCTCAAAGTCAACCCGGACCTTCCATTTGCTGCGGCCACGATACAGGTGCTGCAGCAACATCAGCAAGACAAACAACGCAGCACGATTTGAGGCGCCGCCGATGGCACGGCCGCGTGGTCAGGCCGGCGGACGCGGGCGACCGCCGGCACTTCACGCCGGCCGCCCTGTCCAACGGCCACGCCCTCAGCAACTGGCCTTTGTTATCATTTTGCAGCGCCAGCGGCGACGCGGGCAGGTAGATTCAACTCCAGTGAAAGGTCGGTCGACATGAGCTCCAAAATGAAAATGACCGGGTTACTGCTGGCCCTGACATCAGCGTTGTGCGTAGTTTCCGGGTTGGCCCGCGCGGCCGACCCCAAGGTGCTCAACATCTACAACTGGTCAGACTACATCGCCGACGACACGATCAAGAATTTCGAAAAAGAGACCGGTATCAAGGTCCGCTACGACAACTACGACAACAACGAGGTGCTGCATGCCAAACTCGTGGCGGGCAAGACTGGATATGACATCGTCGTGCCCGGTTCACACTTTGCCAAGACGCAGATCGAAGGCGGACTGCTGCAGAAGCTGGATCGGTCGAAGCTCACGAATTGGGGCAATCTGGACAAGGGCCTGCTGGACCAGTTGGCCAAACTCGACCCGGGCAATGAACACCTCGTCGACTGGTTGTGGGGCTACGTCACAGTAGGCATCAACGTGACCAAGGTCAAGGCCGCACTGGGCGATCTGTCAATGCCGGACAACGCATGGAGCCTGCTGTTTGACCCGAAGTACGTGGGAAAGCTCAAGAGTTGCGGCGTCAGTGTGCTCGATTCCGGCTCCGAGGTGCTGCCTGCGGCGCTGCTTTACATTGGCAAACCGCCCTATAGCCGCAACGCCGCCGACTATGCGGAGGCGGGCAAGATGCTCAAGGCGATTCGGCCCTTCGTCACGCGTTTCTCCTCGTCGGGCTACATCGAGGAAATGGCCAGTGGCGCCACCTGCCTGGTGATGGGATTTTCGGGCGACATCAACATCGCGCGCAGCCGTGCGGAGGAAGCCAAAAAGAAACCCAAGGTGCCGGTCGTTATCGAGGCGCTCGTTCCCAAGACCGGTGCAACGCTGTTTTTCGACACCATGGCCATCCCCAAGGATGCCAAAAATGTCGAGAACGCCCATCTGTTCATCAATTACATCCTGCGTCCGGAAGTGCACGCTTCTCTGACCAACAAGGTGTTCTACGCCAACCCGAATGCCGCCTCCCTGAAGTTCGTGAAGAAGGAAGTGGCCGAAAACAAGTCCATCTTCCTGGACGCCGCGGCAACAAAAACCATGGTTGCCCCGGACGCGCTGCCACAAGACATTCGCAAAGTGCAAACCCGTACATTCAGCAATTTCAAAACTGGCAAGTAAAAGTCGACGCTTGCCTCTCCCGCCATGACGATCGCGGCCAAACTGTCCCTGGACTCCATTGGAATATCGCCTGGCAGTCGGCCCTTTTGCGCCTGGGTGAACCGTGTTGGCGCCTGGCGCGCGACATGGTTCACCGCGCTTGGCGCATCGTTCGAATCCCTGGCCCTGAAATGGCTGTGCTTGCGCATGCTCGGCTTTGCCAAATTGGGTGACGCCGCCCGAATATCCTTGCTCGTGCCAGTGCCGTTGGCGTTGCTGTGCGGCGGCATCAATTTCCATCTGATCGTCGCACTGGAGCGCGCCAGGAAGATGGTGCACGAGCTCGCGATGGTCGACGCCCTCACCGGGCTGAGCAACCGCCACCGTTTTGTTTCTGCTGCCAAGCGGGAAATCGATCTCGCGCGACGCCATGGTCAGCCATTGGCGATTCTGGTCGTCGATGCTGACCATTTCAAATACATCAACGATGCACACGGCCATCTTGCCGGCAATCAGTTCCTGGTGGAAATTGGCCATCGGTTCAGGGCGACCTTGCGTGCCACCGACCTGCTTGCACGCTGGGGCGGGGAAGAATTCATCGTTTTGCTACCCAACACACCAGTGGCGCAGGCGCAGCAGTTGGCCGAGCGGGTACGCGAGGCGGTTTCGGCCTCCGCTCAGCTAAAGCTGCAGGGACAAGAAATTCAAGTGACCGTGAGTATTGGTGCAGCCGGCGCGACCGTCGGTCAGGCGCTGCCGCTG
>JANLQZ010000202.1:0-2660 GCA_031368125.1 Betaproteobacteria bacterium | reverse complement strand
AATTGTAGTGACGGCGGTTGACGCGCATTGTCAACAAGTGTGACGAAACTCTGGGGAAGACCATGTATTTTCTGGGACTCGGCATCGTTCTTCTGGCCATGAAGTATCTGGAAATCGGGCCGGTGGCCGCCTGGGACTGGTGGGTGGTGTTCGTGCCATTCGGCCTTGCGGTGGCCTGGTGGGCCTGGGCCGATTCGAGCGGCTATACCAAGCGCAAGGCGATGGAGCGCGAAAACGAGCGTCGCCACGACCGCATCGACCGCCACAAGACGGCGATCGGCACCAATTACAAGAAGAAGCGTTGATGACGCGGGTCTGGATATGCCAGTGCCGCGGAACTTTCCGCAACGCGGCGAGGCGATCGCAACCCTCGGTGATCAGTAGTTGTCCAGCACGGCGCCCTTGCTGGCCGAACACGCGTTGAACGCGAACTTGGCCTGCACGCCGCGCCGGTAACGCGGTTCGGGCGCCTTCCATGCCGCGCGGCGTCGCGCGATTTCTGCGTCGTCCACGTTGAGCTGCAACAGCAGCTGGTGGGCATCGATGGTGATCGAGTCACCTTCCTCGATCAGCGCGATGGTGCCGCCGGCCGCGGCTTCGGGCGCCACATGCCCGACCACCATGCCCCAGGTACCGCCGGAGAAGCGGCCATCGGTGATCAGGCCGACCGACTCCCCGAGCCCCTGACCGACCAGTGCGCCGGTGGGTGCCAGCATCTCGGGCATGCCCGGACCACCCTTGGGGCCGAGGTAACGCAACACCATGACGTCACCGGCGACGATCTTTCCGGCCAGGATCGCCGCCAGTGCGGACTGTTCGTCTTCGAACACGCGCGCCGGTCCGGTCATGACCGGCTTCTTGAGCCCGGTGATCTTGGCGACGCAGCCTTCGGGCGACAGGTTGCCCTTGAGGATCGCAAGATGGCCCTGGCGGTACATCGGCTTGTCGATCGGGCGTATCACGTCCTGGTCGGCCCGCGGCGCGTCGGGTATGTCCTTGAGCACCTCGGCGATGGTTTGCCCACTGATGGTGATGCAGTCGCCGTGCAGCAGCCCGGCGACCAGCAGCATCTTCATGACCTGCGGTATGCCGCCGGCCTTGTGCAGGTCGACCGCCAGGTATTTGCCGCTCGGCTTGAGGTCGCACAAAACCGGCGTCTTGACTCGAACGCGTTCGAAATCGTCGATATTCCACTCCACCTCGGCGGCATGTGCAATCGCCAGGAAATGCAGCACCGCATTGGTCGACCCGCCGGTGGCCATCACCACCGCCACGGCGTTTTCGATCGCCTTGCGCGTGACGATGTCGCGCGGCTTGAGGTCGCGCTTGATCGCTTCGATCAGCACCCTGGCCGATTCCCGGGCCGAGTTCAATTTCTCGTCGTGCGGGTTGGCCATGGTGGAGGAATAAGGCAGCGACATGCCCAGCGCCTCGAAGGCCGAGGACATGGTATTGGCGGTGTACATGCCGCCGCAGGAACCCGTGCCCGGAATGGCGCGGCGCTCGATCTCCAGCAGGTCGGCATCGCTCAGGTTGCCCGCAGCGTTCTGGCCCACGGCTTCGAACACGCTCACGATATTCAGGTCCTGGCCCTTGTAGTGGCCCGGCAGGATGGTGCCGCCGTAGACATAGATGGCGGGCACATTGGCGCGCAGCATGCCCATCATCCCGCCCGGCATGTTCTTGTCGCAGCCGCCGATCACCACCACACCGTCCATCCATTGCCCCTGCACGCAGGTCTCGATGCAGTCCGATATCACCTCGCGGCTGACCAGTGAATACTTCATGCCTTCGGTTCCCATGGCCATGCCGTCCGAGATCGTGGGTGTACCGAAGACCTGGGCATTGCCACCGGCTGCCTCGATGCCGGCGATCGCCGCGTCGGCGAGTTTCTGCAGGCCGCTGTTGCAGGGTGTGATCGTGCTGTGTCCGTTGGCAACGCCGACCATCGGTTTCTTGAAATCGGCTTCCTCGTAACCCATCGCGTAGAACATCGATCGGTTCGGCGCGCGGGACTTGCCCTGCGTGATGTTCTTGCTGCGGGGGTTGAGCGTGACGGTCTTGATGTCCATTGAATGTTCCCGGGGGTTTGGCAATGTTGCCGGCAGTTTAAATGGCGGGTGGTCCAAGGCATGGACCACGCTGCAGGCAAGTGTATAGAAGTCGGGCGGCGCTGGCGCGATTGCGCCCGGGGGCGAGCCTGCTCCGGCCTACTGCCGCGCCAGCTCGACCAGTGCGATCTTGTCGTAGTCGAGTTGCTGCAACGGGTCGAGCGTATAGACCACCTTGTACAACTTGCCGCCTTCGAAGCGAAACGGTGCGTCGTAGTGCGATACCGGGCTGCCGCGGTCCAGCCCGATGTCGAGTCCGGAGAACGAGATCATCGAGTTGAAGCCGACCATGCGGGTGTCGAGTTGTCCCGCCGGTGCGCCGTCGAGCAGCAGTGTGGCATTGCCGGCCAGCCGCAGGCGACCCTCGGTGACGGCCTGCATCGGCGCCAGACGCTGCTGCAACAGCGCCTCGAGTGTGGGCCGGTCGGTGGTCAGTGACAGGTCGGCCGGCGCCGGCTGGGCAAGCTGGATGCTGTTGAGCGCGCCGTTGGACAGTTCGAGCAACCAGTGTTCCTGCTTGTCGATGAAATACCAGGCCATGCAAAAGGC
>JANLQZ010000149.1:0-3120 GCA_031368125.1 Betaproteobacteria bacterium | reverse complement strand
TCGTTGAGCTTGTGCAGGTGCTCGATCAGCAGGTCCCGGCGGTGCCCCGCCCCGGGTGGCGCACCGATCAATGCGCGTACTTCGCGTACTGCCGCCGCATCGACCTGGCGCCCCTTGAGTTGGCGCTTGCGCCGGATCCGCTCGCGCATTTCGTCCACCGTGGCCAGCGCCACGGGGTTGCCGGCATTCTCCTGACCAGTCCTGTTCATTTTTGCCTACCTGCAAGCTCGAGAGGTCTGCCACACGGCACGACGGGATCCCGAAGAGTTGACGACCCACCAGGCCGCGCGCCGACATGCGGTGTGCGACCGATGTCCGCGCGCGCCCGATACCGTCCAGATTGTCATGCCGGACCCGCTGCGCCCTGCGCCGGACGCTGATCCGCAGACAGCCATGGATTGCGGGACAGGCCCGCAATGACACGGGGCTTATGTGAACCGAATTGCCCCCGGGCCAAAAATTTCCCGACCACCACCGCCGGCGAGGCGGCAACGACCGTGGTCCCGGCATGACGCGCTGCGGCCATTGGCCGGCAGTATCTGCGAGTGGCGCAGCTGGGTCCAATTGAATCGCAACACCGTTCGATTCAAGACCCGAATATAAGAACAAACCCTGATCAGTGCGCACTGTGTTGCGCGGCATGGGCCAACCAGGCCGGTTCGGCCGCGAGCGTCAGCGCCGCCTGCAGCGTGCGGGACGGTCGGTCGCTGAATTGCGTCATGAAACCGATCGGTGCGGCGAGGTCGGGGCCGATCAGCGGCAGCGCCTCGAGTTCGCGGTAACCCTTGACCGCGCACACCATCGCACCGGCCATCACGCTGCACACTTCACCCACGGCCACAGTCAGGGCCAGCGTCAGGACCGAGTTGGTTTCTATCACCGGCTTGACGCTCGCGCCGGCGGCGGCAAAGGCCCCGTCGACCAGCGTGCGGTTGTGCATGTCCGGCGTCAGCAGGCACAGCGGCAGGCGTGCCGCGTCGGCCCACGCCATGCTGGGCCCGAAGGACAAGCCGTCCGCGCTGGCGCGGCGAGCCTTGCGGACCAGGAAATAACGCTCGGCATATTGGGGCAACGCGCACAGGCGGATGCCCAGGGCGGCCAGCCGATCGGTGTACCCCAGCCCGAGGTCCAGCGACAGCCGCTCCAGGCTGCCCTCTATCTCGGGTGAACTCAGGGACAACACCGCCGGGATGATGCCGGGATGGCGCGCCTGCAACATGGCCGCAAAACGCGCCGCGATCGGCACCGCGGTCGGAACCACGCCGATCGACAGATGGCCACGCGGGTCGTGCGCCGAACTGTCGATCTGCTGCTGCAGCACCTCGCGTTCACGCAGCATGCGACGCGCGCTCTCGAGCACGCGTTCACCTTCGGCCGTGAATCCGACAAAGGAGCGCCCGCGCGTGACGATGGCGGTGCCGAATTCATCCTCCAGCGCGCGCAGCGCGTTGGACAGCGCCGGTTGCGTGATATGGCATGCCTGTGCCGCGCGCCCGAAGTGCTTGTGCTCGTGCAGCGCAACCAGGTACTTGAGCGACCCGAGGAGGTTCATGCGTGCCAGGCCCGCGCCGGTGGATCAGGTGTCCTTGGAGATCTTGATCGAGGGAAACTTGGAGGAGAAATCCTTGTTCTTGGCGGCGATCGACAACGCCACCTGGCGCGCCACCGCCTTGTAGATGGCGGCCACTTCGCCGTCCGGGTCGGCCACCACGGTCGGATGTCCACTGTCGGCCTGCATGCGGATCTGCATGTCGAGCGGCAGGGCGCCGAGGTAATCCATACCGTATTCGGCCGCCATCTTGCGGCCGCCGTCGGCGCCGAAGATATGTTCCACATGGCCGCACTGGCTGCACACGTGCACCGCCATGTTTTCGACGATGCCGAGGATCGGGACCCCGACCTTCTCGAACATCTTGATGCCCTTCTTCGCGTCGAGCAGCGCGATGTCCTGCGGTGTGGTGACGATCACGGCACCGGTCATCGGCACGCGCTGCGACAGCGTGAGCTGGATGTCCCCGGTGCCGGGGGGCAGGTCGACGATCAGGTAGTCCAGCTCTTTCCAGTTGGTCTGGCGCAGCAGTTGCTCCAGTGCCTGGGTGGCCATCGGTCCGCGCCAGATCATGGCCTCGTCCTGCGCCACCAGGAACCCGATCGAAATCACCTGCACCCCGTAGTTCTCCATCGGCTCCATGGTCTTGCCGTCGGAGCTCTCCGGCTTGCCGCTGATGCCCATCATCATCGGAATGCTCGGGCCGTAGATGTCGGCGTCCAGCAGCCCGACGGTGGCGCCTTCCGCGGCCAGCGCCAGCGCCAGGTTCACGGCGGTCGTGCTCTTGCCCACGCCCCCCTTGCCGGACGCCACCGCGACGATGTTCTTGATGTTGGGCATCAGCTGCACACCGCGCTGCACCGAGTGCGCGATGATCTTCATGCCGACGTTGACCGAGACGTTGTCGACACCGGGCACGGTCCTGGCGGCCGCCACCAGCGCCTTCCTGAATCCGGGGATCTGGCTCTTGGCCGGGTAGGCGATCTCTACATCGAACGCGACGTCGCCGTCGACCACGCTCAGGTTCCGGATCGCGCGCGACGACACGAAGTCGCGTCCGGTGTTGGGGTCGACGACGGCCTTGAGCGCGTCCATCAGCACTTGTTCTGACACTGCCATTGATTACTCCTGAAGGCCGTGGAACCGGCCCGAAAATCCGCTGGCGCGATCGCGCCCTGTTTGCGGACAAGCTCCGAGTCTATCGAACACGGTGCAGGCATTACCGCTGCAGGCACATCCATAATGGACACATGCCGCCCAATCCCGAGCCGCCAGTGCCCCCCGGACCGCCGGCAACCGGCAAGACCGGCCTGGTGCTGACCGGCGGCGGCGCACGCGCTGCCTACCAGGTCGGCGTGCTGGAGGCGATTGCGGACATTCGCAAGCGCTGCGGCGCCCAACACGAACCCAATCCGTTCCCGATCATCACGGGCACGTCGGCGGGCGCCATCAACGCGTCGGCGCTGGCTTGTGGCGCCGACGACTTCGACGCCGCCGTGCGGGCCATGGTGGAGGTCTGGAGGAGCTTCCACGCGCACCAGGTCTACCGCGCCGACTCCCTGGGTGTTTTG
>JANLQZ010000140.1:0-5017 GCA_031368125.1 Betaproteobacteria bacterium | reverse complement strand
CTGGGGCAGTCTTCTGGCTGCGCTGCTGCTGAACATGCTGCAGAACATGGGCTTGTGGGGTCGCGCTGAGTGGACGCCCGACCTGCTGGCGCTGGTGCTGGTCTTTTGGAGCGTGCACCAGCCGCTGCGCGTGGGCATCGGTGTGGCCTTTGTATTTGGCCTGGGCACGGATGTACACCAGAGCGGATTGCTTGGAGCCCATGCACTGGCCTATGCGGTGCTGAGCTTCCTGGCGATCACGATCCACCGGCGCCTGTTGTGGTTCAGCGTGCCGTCGCAGGCGGTTCAGGTTCTGCCCTTGTTCGTCGCCGCGCAACTGCTGGAACTGGCGGCACAAATGCTCGGTGGTGGTGCGTTCCCGGGGCTCCTGATGTTCCTGGCGCCGATCGTCCAGTCGTTGTTGTGGCCGGTGGTGAGCGTGATGCTGCTGGTGCCGCAACGCAGGGCTCCCGACCCCGACGCGAACAGGCCGTTATGACCGAACTGCGCAACGTCGAAGCCGATCTGGCGCGTTTCCGCATCCGCGTGCTGGTCGCCACCGCGCTGGTGCTGCTTTGTTTTGCGCTGCTCGCCGGCCGGCTGGTAGTGCTGCAGGTGGTACGTCACGAAGACCTGAAAGCGCAGGCCGAAAACAACCGCACGGCGGTGGTGCCGGTGGTGCCCAACCGGGGCCTGATCCTGGACCGCAACGGCATTGTGCTGGCCACCAACTACTCGGCCTACACGCTCGAGATCACGCCCTCCAAAGTGCCGGCGCTCGAGCAGACCCTGGCCGACCTGTCGCAGGTGGTGGAGGTTTCGGCGCGTGACCGGCGGCGCTTCAAGAAGCTGATGGAGGAGTCCAAGAGTTTCGAATCCCTGCCGATCCGCACCAAGCTCAGCGAAGAGGAAGTGGCGCGTTTCGCGGCGCAGCGGTTTCGCTTTCCGGGCGTGGAGATCAAGGCCAGGCTGTTTCGCAACTATCCCTACGGAGAGCTTGCCAGCCATGTGATCGGTTATATCGGGCGCATCAACAAGGCGGAAAAGGAGCGCCTCGAAGACTCGGATGACGAGGCCAACTACCGCGGCACCGAATACATCGGCAAGCTCGGCGTGGAGCAGAGCAACGAAGCGCAACTGCACGGGACCACCGGCGTTGATTCGGTCGAGACCTCGGCTGGCGGGCGTGCCGTGCGCAAGCTCGCCAGCAGCCCGTCGACACCTGGCAACACGGTCACCCTGTCGATCGACATCAAGCTGCAAAAACTGGTCGAGGAAATGTACGGTGAGCGGCGCGGGGCGCTGGTCGCACTGGACCCGAAGACCGGTCAGGTGCTGGCCTTTGTCAGCAAGCCGACCTTCGATCCCAACCTGTTTGTGGATGGCATCGATACCGAGAGCTGGCAGATGCTCAACGAATCCATCGACAAGCCGCTGTTGAACCGGGCACTGCGCGGAACCTACCCGCCCGGCTCCACCTACAAGCCGTTCATGGCCATGGCGGCGCTGCAGACCGGCAGGCGAGCGGCCACGACGGTGATCAACGACAACGGCTCCTGGATGTTTGGCGGCCACGAGTTCCGCAGCCACGGAGACCATGGACTGGGCCCGGTCGACATGCATGCGGCGATCTCGAAATCGAGCAATGTCTACTTCTACTCGCTGGCCAACGACCTGGGCGTCGATACCATCCACGACTTCATGAAGCCGCTGGGATTCGGTCAATTGACCGGTATCGACATACAAGGCGAGTCGCGCGGCGTGTTGCCCAGCCAGGAGTGGAAGCGCAATTACTACAAGCGGCCGGAACAGCAGAAATGGTACGCCGGTGAAACCATTTCGCTGGGCATCGGACAGGGCTACAACACCTTCACCATGCTGCAACTCGCACAGGCCATGTCGATCCTGGCCAACAACGGCGTCAAGCACAAGCCGCAGCTGGTCATCGCGACCCAGGATGCGATGACCCGGTTGAAGTCCCCGGTGGCGCCGGCACCGGCGGTGGACCTGGGCTTCAAGCCTGAGAACCTGGCGGTCGTGCGCAATGCGATGGTCAGCACGACCATCGACGGCACTTCGGCCCGGGTGTTCGCCGGCGCCGCCTATCGTTCGGGTGGCAAGACCGGTACCGCGCAGGCCGTCGGTGTGGCCGCGAAAGAGCGCTACAACGCCTCGAAGATGGAGGAGCAACAGCGCGACCATGCCTTGTACGTGGCTTTCGCGCCGGCCGAGGATCCCAGGATTGCGCTGGCGGTGGTGGTGGAGAACGCCGGTTTTGGTGCCGCCCATGCGGCGCCGATCGCGCGCCGGGTGTTCGACTACTGGCTGCTGGGGCAATATCCAAACGACGAGGACATGGCCGCAGTCAAGAAAGGGCTGGCCAGCGCACCAATCGGCAAGCCGCGCCTGGCGGCCGAGATGGCCTTGCCGGGCTCCCAATAGGACTCCGCAACCTGGTGCCGGTACCACGTCGGACCGCACGGTGCCAATCCGGCCTCGCCAAGTAGAAAAGGCGCTGGGATGGCCAGCGCCCTTGCTAGGTTTTCTGCCTCGGCCGCGGTTGGCGCGGCCGCTGTGGCGCTATTGTCTCCGGGGTCCTCAGCCAGGCGGCAGGTCATGCTGCCATCGAGTGGGGCGAATATACGTGAGCGCCATATCGATTGGAATCAGGGCTTACCCGACAACGAAGGCGCGTATTGGCAAGCGCGCAGCGATCCGATCGGGTTTGCCGTGGGAGGTCAGCGCGCGCGCCAGCCGTAGCGGCGGAAAGCCGGATGCGCGCGGCGGCGCTGCCGCGTTATTGGCCGACCCAGTTGGGTTTGCGTTTCTCCTGGAACGCCTTTTGTCCTTCGCGCGCGTCGTCGGTCAGGGTGAATAGCGCGATCTGGCTTTCGGTAAACGACATCGACTCCTCGAACGCCATGGTCTCGATCTTTTTCATCGTATAGAGCCCGCGGCGAATGGCTGCCGGCGACTTGTCGAACAGCCGCTCCAGCAGCCACTGGAGCCGTACGTCGACGTCGTCATCCACATAGTTGACCAGCTGGCAGGCCAGCGCCTGACTCGAGGTGAGCGGTTCCCCCGTGAGGCACATTTCATTGAGCAGGCGCCTCGGAATGAGGTGCTGCAGCACGCTCAGCACCTGCGCCGGAAATACCCCGACCTTGACTTCCGGCAGCCCGAAGATCGCATGGCTCGACGCCACGGCCATGTCGCACATCGACATCAACCCCATGCCGCCCGCCATGCAGGCCCCGTTGACCCGCGCAATCAGCGGGATGCAGCTGGCGCGCGCGACGCGCAGCAATCGGGCCAGATGGCCATGTGGCTCCGAGTAGTCGGTGGTGAACGCGTTGGCCGACTGCAGGTCGGCTCCGGCGCAAAACGCCCGCGTGCCGGCGCCCGTGATGACGATGGCGCGCACGTCGCGGCATTGTTGGGCGGCCGCGATCGCGTCGGACATGCCGGCCAGCACCGCGTGGCTCATCGCGTTGCGGCGTTCTTCGCGCGTGATCGTCAGCCATAACGCGGACCCGCGTTGTACCACCGACAACTCCGCGCTGGAAGTGAATGAAGGGGTGCCTTGCGTCATGTGGTTTCCTTGAGACCGGGGTTTGCTTGTTCCGAGCAGGTACGATGGCGCCAACAATTATGCTTGCCTAAAGCTGCGCCATGGAGGAAAACATCCCCCGCATCAGCCGCCAGACCGGGACGGACGAGGCGGCCGTGTCGCTGGCGGGGAGCTGGTCTGCGGCAGCGCTGGCGCAACCGCAGGTGTGGGACGCATTGCACCTTGCCCTGGCGGACATGCAGCGCAGGCGGGCCGCGGCGGCAGCTGGGACCTGCGCTCGCTCGAGCGCCTGGACCATACCGGCGCGCAGATGTTGTGGAACGCGTGGGGACGCCAGTGGCCGGCGCAGGTGCTGGCGTTGCCGGCGCAGCGCGCCATGCTGGACCGCGTCGCCCGTTATTCGGTCGGGCCGCCGCCGGCCGAGCCGCGCACCCTGTGGCAGCGTTTCCTCGCGCTCGGGGAACTGGTCTACAAGGTGGTCGACCATGGGCGCGACCTGGTCCGGCTCGTGGGCCAGCTGCTGATCGACATCGTGGCGCTGGCGCGATCGCCGCGTGAGGGCCCGTGGCGCGACGTGTCTGGCCATTTGTACCGCATCGGCGCGACCGCGCTGCCGATCACGGCGCTGGTCGGTTTCCTGATCGGCGTCGTGCTGGCTTACCTGATGGCGCAGCAATTGCGCAAGTTCGGGGCCGACGCGTTTATCGTGGATGTGCTGGGAATCGCCCTGATCCGTGAGCTTGGCCCAGTGCTGGCGGCCATCCTGCTGGCCGGGCGGTCCGGCTCGGCGATCACGGCGCAGATCGGCGTGATGCGTGTGACCGAGGAACTCGATGCGATGCGTGTGATGGGTATCGCGCGCGGTTACCGGCTGGTGATGCCGCGCGCGCTCGCGATGGCGGTCGCGATGCCCCTGGTGACGGTCTGGACCACCGTGGCGGCGTTGTTTGGTGGCGTGTTGTCGGCCGATCTGGCGATGGGCATCACGCCCGCCTACTTCCTGTCGGCGTTGCCGGCGGCGGTGGAGGTCTCGAACCTGACCCTGGCGGTGGGCAAGTCGATGGTGTTCGGCGTGCTGATCGCATTGATCGGCTGCCACTACGGCCTGCGCATCAAACCGAATACCGAGAGCCTGGGGCAGGGCACGACCGCCTCGGTTGTCACATCGATCACGGTCGTGATCCTGGTCGACGCCCTGTTCGCGGTGGTGTTCAAGGACATCGGCATATGAACGCCGCCGGGCCGCCCGTGGGCGTGGTCGAGATCCGCAAATTGTGGTCGGTGTTTCAGGTCGCGGGGCGGGAAATCGTGGTGCACAAGGACCTCGACCTGACGATCGAGCGCGGCGAACTGGTTTCACTGGTCGGCGGTTCGGGCAGCGGCAAGACGGTGATGCTGCGTACCATCCTGGGGCTGGAGGCTCCGGCGCGCGGGTCGGTCATGGTGCTGGGCAAACCGGCCGAGCGG
>JANLQZ010000101.1:0-2375 GCA_031368125.1 Betaproteobacteria bacterium | reverse complement strand
TTGTCGGGCGCGTCGATCGCGGATCGCGTCGGCATCGGCTGCCGCGCACTGTTGCATCTGGTGGTCCTGCAATTTCCTGCCCGCTTATTCGTTGCGCAGCGCTTCGTCACTGGCGCGTTGCACGCGCCTGCCGGTGGCCTCCAGCACCAGTTCGTCGAGGAACGCGATCGCCAGTATCACCGCGCCGGTGGCCATGCCGATCTGCGGTATCCACAACGGCGTGGCGTCACTGGCGGTGGAAATGTCGTGGAACGCACGCGACTGCCAGGCCAGCTTGCAGGAGTAAAAGGCGAACATGCCCGACAGCAGTGTGGCAAAACCCAGCGCCCACAGTTCCATGCCCTTCTTCCAGCCGCCGCGCAGCGCGCCCAGCAGCAGCGTGACGCGGATATGCTCACCGCGCTTGAGGGTGTGCGCCAGCGCCAGGAAGCCGCTGGCCGCCATCAGGTAACCCGCATAGGCATCGGTGCCGGGCACATGGAAGTGCAGTTGCCGCCCGAAGATCGACAGCAGCACCATGACCAGCAGGCCGACCAGGAACAACGCTGCCAGCGCGGCGGCGCTGTCGTAGAGCGAGTCGAGCAGCTTGCGCATCGGTGGTCCGATGTGCTCAGGGTTTGTGGAATGCGTCCACCAGCGCCTTGCCTTCGGGCCCGGCCTTTTGCAGCCATTCACTGAGCATCGTGTCGCCGACCTTCTTCATGTCGGCCTTGAGTTGTGCCGATGGCGCAATGATGTTCATGCCGTTGGCCTTGAGCTTGTCCAGCGAATCGGTGTTGGCGCGCTTGGACGCTGCCAGGCCACGCACTTCGGCGTCCGCCGCGGCCTTGAGCACGGCGGCGCGGGTGGGCGCGTCCAGGGCGTCGAGCGCCGACTTGTTGACGATCACCACGTTCTTCGGCAACCAGGCCTGGGTGTCGTACCAGTACTTGATGTGTTCGTAGGTCTTGGTGTCGAAGCCGGTCGAGCCCGAGGACATGTAGCTCTCGACGACGCCGGTGGCCAGCGCCTGCGACAGCTCCGCCGCCTGTATGGTCACCGGCTGGGCGCCGACGAGTTCCGCGATGCGCGAGGTCTGCGGGTTGTAGGCGCGCCACTTCACGCCCTTGAGGTCGGCGGCGGAACTGATCGGCTTCTTGACATAGATGCCTTGCGGCGGCCATGGCACGGCGTACAGCGGCACCATGCCCTGTTCGGCCAGCTTCTTCTCGAACACCGGCTTTTGCACCCGCCAGAGCTTCACCGCCTCGTCATAACTGTCGGCCAGGAACGGAAGTGCATCGGCCCCGAACAGATCCCACTCGTTGCTGAAGTTCGATATCAGCACCTCGCCGATCTGCGCCTGGCCGCCCTGCACGGCGCGCTTGATTTCGGGCGCCTTGAACAGCGAGCCGTTGGCATGTACCGTGATCTTGAGTTTGCCGCCGCTGGCCTTGTCCACGTCGTTGGCGAACTCGACCAGGTTGACCGAATGGAAGTTGGTGGCGGCATACCCCGCGGGCAGGTCCCACCTGGTTTGCGCCATCGTGACGGTGGTCACGCTGGTCAGCGCAAATGCCAATGCCGTGGTCAGAGTGCGGCGTGTCAGCTTCATCAACATCTCCTGTTTCAAGTTGCGGTGTAGTCGGGAACAGCTTCGAGCATAAGTCGTACCCGCGGTACCGGAGACGGTGATTTGCTGCGGGTTTTCCCGTGGAGGCGACGTTGCGCCGCATGATAATCCTTACCCACCATGACAATGCGAACCAACGATACCGTTTCCGGTGACGAGCGCTGGCAGTTCTGGATCGACCGCGGTGGCACGTTTACCGACGTGGTGGGCCGGCGCCCGGGCGGCACGCTGGTCACGCACAAGCTGCTGAGCGACAACCCGGAGCAGTACCGTGACGCGGCGGTTGCCGGCATCCGCCATTTGCTGGGGCTGGCCGCTGGCGAACCGGTGACACCGGCACTGGTCGAGTGCGTGAAGATGGGCACGACGGTGGCCACCAATGCCCTGCTCGAACGCAAGGGCGAGCCCACCCTGCTGGTCACCACGCGCGGTTTTCGAGATGCGCTGCGCATCGCCTACCAGAACCGCCCACGGCTGTTCGATCGCCGCATCGTGTTGCCCGAGTTGTTGTACAGCGCCGTGGTCGAGGCGCATGAGCGCATCGGCGCACATGGCGACACGATCGAGCCGCTCGACCAGGCGGCCTTGCGAGCGGCATTGCAGCAACAGCATGCGCGCGGCCTGCGCAGCGTGGCGATCGTGTTCATGCACGGCTACCGGTACACGGCGCACGAGCAGGCCGCGCGGCGGATCGCGCAGGAGGCGGGTTTCACGCAGGTCAGCACTTCGCATGAAACCAGCCCGATGATGAAGTTCGTGAGCC
>JANLQZ010000089.1:0-4255 GCA_031368125.1 Betaproteobacteria bacterium | reverse complement strand
ATGAGGAAATGGAGTTCTACAAGAAGGACCCGAGTCGTGCGCCGTCGTCGATCCGCCGCCAAATCGAGGACATCAGCCAGAGCACGGCGGTGCAAAAGCGCTTCATCGCCGACCAGGACAACGAGGTACGCCGGATCAATGCGCGCTTCGATGATGAACTGGTACCGCTCAAGCAACTCTGGCTGACGCAATCGCGCGGAAAACCGGCAGCGGCGAGCCCGAACAAAGCCCCCTGAGGCAGCCGGGCGTGCCGCCCGTCCGCACCGGCGCTGCGCGCGCCGTTGCCGGCGGCGGGCAGGCTGACCCGACGCCCGTTTGCCGTCCACGACCACCGATGATCGGACCCGAATGCTGAGCTCAGAACAACCGGTGGTGCGCGACATCGTTCTGGTTGGCGGCGGCCACAGCCATGTGGGCGTGTTGCGGCAGTTTGCCATGCACCCGCTCCCGGGTGTGCGCCTGACGCTGGTCTGCACCGATGTGCACACTCCCTATTCCGGCATGTTGCCCGGTTATGTGGCGGGCCACTACAGCTACGACGAAGTCCATATGGATCTGGCCCGACTGGCGGCTTTTGCCAGCGCGCGTTTGGTCGTGGGCGAGGTCACCGGCATCGACCGCGCAGGTCGCCGCGTGTTGTTGCGGGACCGCCCCGCGATGGCTTATGACCGGCTCTCGCTGAACATCGGCTCGACCCCGCAGGTCTGGCAGGTGCCGGGCGCCGGTATACATGCGGTGGCGGTCAAACCCGTGTTCGAGTTCAACCAGCGCTGGCTGGCGTTGCTCGACCGTGTGCGCCGGCAGGCCGGGACGACGACGATTGCCGTGGTGGGAGGCGGCGCAGGTGGCGTCGAACTGACGCTCGCCATGCAGTACCGCCTGCGCCAGGAACTGCGGTCGCTCGGGCGTGATCCCGACCAGTTGGTATTGCATCTTTTCACCGACGACGCCACCATCCTGCCGACCCACAACCCGCGGGTGCGCCGGCGTTTCGACGCCGTATTGCGCCAGCGCCGGGTGCAGGTGTATCGCGCCGCGGCGGTGCGCGAGGTGGCGGCCGACGGCGTGCGAACCGAGGCCGGCGACTGGGTCGGCGTGGATGAAATCATCTGGGTCACCCGCGCCGGCGGTGCCCACTGGTTGCGCGGCACCGGCCTGGCGCTGGACGATGAAGGCTTCATCCGGGTCAACGACAACCTGCAGTCGGTCACCGACCCGCTGGTCTTCGCGGCCGGCGACTGCGCGAGCATGGACCGCCATCGGCTGGAGAAGGCGGGCGTGTTTGCCGTGCGCATGGGGCGCCCGCTGGCCGACAACCTGCGCCGCTCGGTGCTGGAACAGCCGTTGCAGCCCTACCGGCCGCAGCGGCGCTGGCTGGCGCTGATCAGCACCGGGGACCGGTACGCGGTGGCGTCGCGCGGCGCGGTGGGTTTTGCCGGGGCCTGGGTCTGGCGCTGGAAGGACTGGATCGACCGGCGTTTCATGCGCCGGTTCAGCGAGTTCGCGACCATGCCCGAACGAATCGCCCGATCCGCCGCGCTCACCCGCGTGCCACTGGGTGCGGATGAGTCGCAACAGGCGCAATCGGCGAGCGGCATGCGTTGTGGCGGCTGCGGCGCCAAGGTCGGCGCGACCGTCCTGTCGCGCGCCCTTGCCGCGCTGCAGCCGGTTGCGCGCGGCGATGTGCTGATCGGCCTGCATGCGCCGGACGATGCGGCCGTGGTGCGTGTGCCGCCGGGAATGGCGGCGGTGCACACGGTCGACTTCTTCCGCTCGTTTGTCGACGACCCCTATGTGTTCGGGAAGATCGCCGCCAACCATGCCCTGGGCGACATCTTTGCGATGGGCGCCACGGCCCAGAGCGCCACCGCGGTCGTGACGATTCCCCCGGGGCTCGACAGCAAGGTCGGGGAGCTGCTGCTGCAGATGTTGTCCGGTGCGGTCGAGGTGCTCAATGCCGCCGGCTGCGCACTGGTTGGCGGCCACACCGGTGAAGGCCTCGAACTCGCGCTGGGTTTTGCGATCAACGGGCTGATCGACGAAAACCTGGCCGGCGTGATGCGCAGGCACGGCATGCGGCCGGGCGATGCGCTGATCCTGACCAAGCCGATCGGGACCGGTACGCTGTTTGCGGCCCACACGCGCCTGCAGGCGCGCGGGCGCTGGATCACCGGCGCATTGGAGTCGATGGTGTTGTCGAGCCGGCTGGCGGCACAGGCACTGCGCGACCACGGCGCCACTGCCTGCACCGACCTGACCGGTTTCGGGCTGCTGGGCCATCTGGTCGAGATGGCCCGGCCATCGGGCGTTGACGCGCGCATCGATCTGTCGGCGTTGCCGTTGCTCGACGGCGCACAGGAGTGTGTCGCCGCCGGTATCGTGAGCTCGCTGCACGGCGCCAACCTGCGGCTGGGCAGCGCGCTGCGCAACCCGGACCAGTTCCTGGCGCACCCGCGTTATGCGCTGTTGTTCGACCCCCAGACCGCCGGCGGCCTGCTGGCCAGTGTTCCCAGCGGGCAAGCCGAAGCGTGTGTGGCGGCGTTGCATGCGCTGGGGTATGTCGATGCCACCGTCATCGGATGCGTGCTGCCCAGGGGCGATGCCCCCGAGCCGATTACGCTGGTCGACGGCTGAGAGCTTCGCAACCCGGTACGCCGGTCAACCCAGTTTCTTGCGCAGCAGATCGCTGGCCTGCTGCGGATTGGCTTTGCCTTTGCTGGCCTTCATGATTTGACCGACCAGGGCGTTGAAGGCCTTGCCTTTGCCGAGGCGGAACTCCTCGATGCTCTTGCTGTTGGAGGCGATCACTTCGTCGACGATCTTCTCCAGTGCGCCGGAGTCACTTATTTGTCTGAGGCCAAGCTCGTCAATCATTGCTTCCACGTCGCTTTTCCCGCTATCGCTACTCGCCGTAGCGGTAAGCATTGGCAATGTGATGTTCGCCACCGCTGAGATCGTTTTGCTCCACAGGGTGTTGAACACGGCCTTGGCAGCAGTGTTTGAAATAGTCCCGTCTTCGACCAACTTGACCAGCCACGCCAACTTGCCCGATTCAATCGGGCAATGCGCGATGTCCAGGCTCTCTTGGTTCAGTCGTCGTGACATTTCGCCGATGATCCAGTTGCTCACCTGCTTGGGTAACTCACTGGCGTCAACGGTGGCTTGAAAGTAAGACGCCATTTCCCGACTTTGTGTCAAGGTTTCTGTGTCGGATTCTGAAAGTCCGTACTTGTCTTGAAATCGCTTGGCCAACACGCGGTACATCTCAGGCATTTTCGCGCGAATCTGTTCCACCCAAGCGTCGGCGATCACCAGCGGCGGCAGGTCCGGGTCGGGGAAGTAGCGGTAGTCGGCGGCGTCCTCCTTGGTGCGCATGGCGCGGGTCTCGCCAGTGTCGGGGTCGAACAACACGGTGGCCTGCCGGATGACGTGACCATCTTCGATCTGCCCGATCTGCCAGCGCACCTCGTAGTCGATCGCCTGCTGCATGAACTTGAAGCTGTTGAGGTTCTTGATTTCGCGCCGGGTGCCGAGCGCGGCGCCCGGCCGGCGCACCGACACGTTGGCGTCGCAGCGAAAGCTGCCTTCCTGCATGTTGCCGTCGCAGATGCCGATCCAGGTGACGATCTTGTGCAGTTCGCGCGCGTAGGCCACGGCCTCGGCGCTCGAGCGCATGTCGGGCTCGGTCACGATCTCGAGCAGCGGCGTGCCGGCGCGGTTCAGGTCGATGCCGGACTGGCCGACAAAGTCTTCGTGCAGGGACTTGCCGGCGTCTTCTTCCAGGTGCGCCCGCACCAGCCGCACCGAGCGTTTTTCGCCGTCCAGATAAAACTCGACCTGCCCACCCTGCACCACCGGGATCTCGAACTGGCTGATCTGGTAACCCTTGGGCAGATCGGGGTAGAAGTAGTTCTTGCGCGCAAAGATGCTGCGTGGCGCGATGTGCGCGCCGATCGCCAGGCCGAACCGGATCGCGCGTTCCACCGCGCCGCGGTTCATGACCGGCAGCGTGCCCGGCAGCGCCAGGTCGACGGCGCAGGCCTGGGTATTGGGCGCGGCCCCAAACGCGGTCGAGGCACGGCTGAAGATCTTGGACCGCGTCGACAGCTGGGTGTGGGTCTCGAAGCCGATCACGACTTCGTAGCCGTGCACCAGCAGACTCCTGGAGCCGGCGCGCGCAGCGCTGGCCGGCGCCGTCGACGCGGGGTTGGATTCGCTGGTTGTGTTCATGTTCAGAACCCCGGCGGCTTGCAGT
>JANLQZ010000088.1:0-7387 GCA_031368125.1 Betaproteobacteria bacterium | reverse complement strand
TCGCATCGTTGCCGGCCTGGAAAAGAGGAACCGCGTGATGAATCCGATGGAGCGCCGCTTCGTCGCCTTCCATGAAGCAGGGCACGCGCTGGTGGCCGAACTGCGCGAGCACGCCGACAAGGTCGCGAAGGTCTCGATCATTCCGCGCGGCATTGCCGCGCTCGGCTACACGCAACAAACACCTACCGAGGATCGCTACCTCCTGCGCAAGAGTGAGCTACTGGATCGTCTCGACGTGCTTTTGGGGGGTCGCGTGGCCGAGCAGCTGGTGTTCGATGACGTCTCGACCGGTGCCGAGAATGATCTGCAGCGCGCCACCGACATGGCGCGCCACATGGTCACGCACTACGGCATGAGCGACGCGCTTGGCCTGGCAACTTATGACACCCGGCCGGCCGCGCTGTATCTGGATGGGCCGGCCCTGCCCGAGCAACGCAACTGCAGCGAGCGCACGGCAGAGGCAATCGATCTCGAAGTCCGCCGCTTTCTCGAACAAGCCCGCGCCCGTGTCGTCGACACCCTGACGGCGCACCGCGTGACCTTGGAATCGCTGGCCAAGGTGCTGCTGGAGAAGGAAGTCGTGGATCGCCGCATGCTCGACGAGTTGTTGCGGGCCATTGTCCCTAGTCCGGACCACGAGGCATGCGCGCCGGCGGTGGTCGCATGAATCGCCGCGCGATGCTCGGGGCCGGCAGCCGATTTCTCGTTCGGCTCGGGATCCTGAGCCCACTATTGCCGGGCGGAGCGCCGGCTCATGCGCAGGACCCCGACGGACGCGAAATTCTCGACCGCGTGGAGCGCCTGCTGTGGGGGCGCACCGTGCAAGGCCAGTACGAGATGAGCATTTCGACGCCGCGCTGGCAACGCACACTGGTGCTTCGGGTCTGGATGGAGCGGCCCCGGCGGTCCTTCGTGCGCATCCTGTCACCTGCCAAAGAGGCCGGCATCGGATCCTTGCGCATCGCCAACGAGATGTGGAACTACCTCCCGAGTGTGGAGCGCGTGATCAAGATCCCGCCGTCGATGATGCTGCAGCCGTGGATGGGATCGGATTTCACCAATGACGATCTGGTGAAGGAAAGCAGCATCCTCGACGATTACACGCACAAGGTCCTCGGCATGACGACTGTCGACGGCCAGGAGGCCTGGCAGGTCGAAGCCACGCCGAAACCGCAGGCTGCCGTCGTATGGGGGCGCGTGCTTTACACCGTGCGAAAGCGCGATGTCATGCCGCTGAAGCAGGAATATTTCAGTGAACGTGGGGAACTGGTACGCGTGATGGGCTTTTTCGACGTGCGCAGCCTGGGCGGACGCGTGCTGCCCACCCGCTGGGAAATGCGCCCGTTGGCCAAGCCGGGCAACGTCACGACGATCGTGCTCAAGGATGCCGAGTTCGACCGCCCGGTGGACGAAGCGATCTTCACCCAACGCAACCTGCAAAAGCCATGAACGCGGGCGCCGGGATTGTCGTCAAGCTTGAGCAGGTCAGTCGGGTGTACCAGCGCGATAGCCAAGCCGTTCCAGCCGTGGATGGCATCGATCTGGAAATCCGCAGCGGCGACTTCGCCGTGCTCGTGGGCCCCTCGGGGTCCGGCAAGACGACCCTGCTGAACCTGATTGGTGGCCTTGACTCGCCGACCACGGGCCGCATCTGGATCGCCGGGACCGAAACCGGCCGCATGAGCAAGCGCGAGCTGTCGGAGGTGCGCCTGCGCAAGATCGGCTTCGTATTCCAGGAGTTCAACCTGATCCCGGTGCTGTCGGCGCTCGAGAACGTCGAGTTCGTCATGCTGCTGCAGGGCAAGCCGGGGGCGGAGCGGCGCGCGCGCTCCATGGATCTGCTGAAAGAACTCGGGCTGCAAGGCCTGGAGCACCGGCGCCCGGCCGAACTGTCGGGCGGTCAGCAGCAACGTGTCGCGGTGGCGCGCGCGATCGCCGCCGAACCGGTCATCGTGCTGCCGGACGAGCCGACCGCGAACCTGGATTCGAAGGCTGGCGGCGCACTGATGGACCTGATGCGGCGGCTGAATGAGGACAAGGGCGTGACCTTCGTCTTTTCGACCCATGACCCGATGGTGGTCGAACGCGCGCGCCGCGTCATCCGCCTGCGCGACGGGCGCGTCGAGTCGGACGAACGGAAGCCAGCATGATGTTCACCGCGCTGCCCTGGCGAAACGTGCTCCGCAATCGCCGGCGCTCGGCGATCACCGTCCTGTCGATCGCGGTCGGCTTGGCAGCGCTGACTTTCATCTGGGCCTTCATCGATGGCCAGAACCGCCAGATGATCCGCAACAGCACGCGGTTTCTGGCTGCCGACATGCAGGTCCACCTGAAGGGTTATCACGATGACCCGACACTCGACCTGACGATGGCCGACGCCCAGCCGGTGCTGGCCACGGTGCGCGCCGATCCGAACGTGGAAGCGGCAACGGTGCGGATGGAGGGCAAGGCACTGGCCAGCCGCGCCGACAAGTCCCGCGGGATCATGCTGGTCGGCGTCGACCCGCGAGCAGAGCCGCGGGTGAGCGCGCTGATGAATGCGTTGGTGAGTGGCAAGCCGCTGACCGACAGCACACCCGGCGTGTTGATCGGCGAGCAGCTCGCACTGGCCCTGGGCCTGGGGGCAGGCGACGAACTGCTGCTCGTGGGCCAGGGTTACGACGGCTCTCTGGCCAGTGGCCGTTACCCGGTGCGCGGTGTGTTCCGCACCGGCATCGATGAGCTCGATGGCCGCGTGGCCGTGCTGCCCCTGGCGGTCGTGCGCGACTTCTTTGTCGCACCTGCCGGTGCGACAGCCATCGCGCTGCGCCTGCGCGACCGCGACCAGCTCGACGCGACCGAGACCCGCCTGTCGCCGCGCCTGGGTCCCCGCTACGAGGTGCTCGGCTGGCCGTGGCTGCTGCCGATGGTGGCGGTCAGCACCCGGTTCCACGAAGTGATGGGCTGGGTTGTGCTGGTGGTGTTCTTCGGCATCGTCGCGGCGGCGGTGGCCAATCCGATCCTGATGGCGGTCATCGAACGCACCCGAGAGTTCGGCATCATGCTGGCACTGGGGGCCGGCCGCGCCCGGCTGCTCGGCCTGGTATTGGGTGAAGCGATGATCCTCGGCGGGCTCGGCCTGCTGGTTGGCAACCTGCTCGGGCTGACGATCGCGGGCTACTTTGCGCGCAGCGGGATCGATCTGGGCGCGTTCGGCTCCTTCATTCGAACGATGCCCGGGCTCGAAGACGTGATCTACCCGGTGATCCGGTTCGAGCGCAGCGCGATGCTGTCGCTGATGGTCTTCGCCATCGCGGGCCTGACAGCGCTTTATCCGGCCGCCAAGGCGGCGTTGCTCGAACCGGTGGCGGCCATCCGTGGGTTGACCGGATCGCCGCAGGCGCCCGGCCATGGCGCAGCCGCCAGCGCGTGGCGCTGGCCGGTGTTCCTGTCGATCGCTGGCCGCAACATCCTGCGCAACCCGCGCCGTACGGCGATCACTGCGGGCGGAACGGCATTCGGAATCGTCGCGTTCGTATTCCTGTTCGGTTTCTTCGACGGCTTTGGCGAAGACTTGACCGAGAACTCGACCCGCTACGTCACCGGACATGTGCAACTGGAGCGTGCCGGCTTTCGGCTCGACTACGCCCCCGAGCTGGCCTTCGAAGGTGCCGACGCGCTGCTGCGGCAGTTGCGTGCCGCGCCGGAAGTCGAAGCGGCCGCGCCGCGGGTGCAGGTGCAGGCGCTGGCCAGCAGCGCCGCGAAGTCCGAAGCCATCCTGTTGGTCGGCGTCGTGCCCGAGGCCGAGCGCGCGGTGACGTTCATCCACCGCACGATCATCGAAGGCCAGCCGCTCGCTGCCGGCGCCGATCGCGACATCCTGATCGGCCGAAAACTGGCCGAACGGCTGGCGGTGCGGCTGGGCGAGAAGGTGGTCGTGATGGCCCAGGCGGCCGATGGCGAACTCGGCACCGGCGCCTACCGCGTCGGCGGCATCTTCGCCACCGAAAGCGCTACCTTCGACGGCGCGATGGCCTTCGTCACGCTGCCGGCCGCGCAGTCGCTGCTCGCCCTCGACTCGCGCGTCTCAACGATCAACCTGCGCCTGCGCCAACGCGCCGCGCTGGCTGATACGCTGCCCGAACTGCAACGGCGCATCGCAGCCACCGGCCTGTCCCTGGCGCCCTGGCAGGCGTTGCTGCCGCAAATCGAGGAGATGGTCCGGCTGGTGCGCGTCTTCAGCAACATCATGCTGGCCATTGCCTTCATCGTCATTGCGATGGCGATCATGAACACCGTGTTCATGGCGGTGTCAGAGCGCACGCGCGAGTTCGGCGTGATGATGGCGCTGGGCACCCCGCCGGCGGCGATCCAGCGCATGGTGGTTTACGAGACGCTGGCGCTGATGCTGATTGCCTCGTTCATTGGCTACGGTCTTGGATTTACGCTGGTGGCGGCGTTCGGCCGCCAGGGCATCGACCTGTCGGGGTTCTTCCGCGGCTACTCGACGATCCCCGGCCTGACCGGCGTCATCCACCCGCAACTCGTCGCGGGACGCATCGTCGTTCCAGGCCTGGTGCTGTTCGCGGCCAGCGTACTGGTGTCGCTCTATCCCGCAGCGCGCGCAGCGCGCCTGGACCCGGTGCGCGCCATCCGCCATGTGTAGGCTGGCGCACTGGACCGCGGGAGTAGTCGTTGCATGTGGATGCTTCGCTGTGCCGGCATCGGCGCAGGATGAGCCGGACGTGCGCGTTTCGGGCTACTACAAGAATCTGCTGCTGCGCTCCGAGACGTGGGGCCACGAACGCTACACACTCGACCTCAATCGACTGCGCCTGGAATTGAAGGGCCAACTCTCCGCTGACGTCTCGTTCGACCTGCAATACGACAACGAGGTCCTTCTTGGCAGCTACTTGCGAACATCGCAGTTCCTGCAGCAGCAAAACCAGCCGCCGCGGCAGTACTGGTCAGCCCAGGCCAAATTTGTCGACCGATCGTCGGTGTATGGTGTGCACCGCCTGTACCGCGCGCAATTCCAGGTGGCTTTCGGCGACACCGACCTGCGCATGGGCCGGCAGCGCATTGCCTGGGGGACAGGTCGGTTCTGGAGTCCGATCGACCTGCTCAATGATGTCAGCCCGGTGGCGCTGGAGCGCGAGGAACGGCTTGGCGTCGACGCCGTGCTCATCGAGCACAAGTTCGGTCCGCTGTCACGGCTGGCGGCCGTCTATGCACCGGGTCGCCTGCCGCGGCAAGACAGCAAGGCGTTGCAGTGGCACGGCAACGCACGCGGCGTGGATTTCTCGGTCACGGGCGGGCGATTCCGAGGCGACGAGATGGTCGGCCTCGATCTGGCCGGGCAGGTCGGCGCGGCGGGCGTGCGGGCAGAACTCAGCCGCGTGCGGCCGTATGTCGGTAGCGCCTTCGTCCGTTTCCTGGTCGGCATCGACTATGCCTTCGCCAACACCCTGACGCTCGGCGCCGAGCTCTATCACGACGGCAGTGGCGCCGGCAGCACGGCCGCCTATGACTTCGTCGCGCTGACGAGCGGGTCGCGGCAGACACTGGCCCGACGCTATCTCGGCCTGCGCGCGGGCTACGAGATCACGCCGCTGCTCAGACTCACCACCGACGTCGTCGTCAACCTGGGCGACGGCAGCCGCTTCGTTGCACCGGGCATCAAGTACTCGATCCGTGCCAACCTCGACGGGTCGCTGGGGGTGCGCTGGTTCAGTGGCCGCACGGGCAGCGAATATGCGCGCCCGCCGGATGCCGCCTACCTGTCGTTGCAATGGTTCTTCTGATGTTGCGGCCCGCCATGCCTGTCCTGGCGCGCAGCGGGCCGCGTCACGGCAAGTGCTCAAGGCTAGGCCCCCGGCCCCGTGGGGGGGTCACGGCGACAGCGTGCCAGCCTCGTGCTGGCATGGATCGCGCGCGCCGGGCGTGCTCATTGCCGCGCAAATGCGCTGCTCGAGGCGGTCTATTTGTCGCAGCGGCGATCTGGTCGAAGCTTGACCTCGATCAATAACCGGGTCCACCCCGGCGCTAAACTGGCGTGACTGACAAACTGGTCTTGCCAGTGCCAGTACCCACGCAATCCAATCGCCATGAATCCCATGCCCAACCGCCCCAGAACACGGTTCACCGCCGCGGTGATGCTGTTCGTGTGGCTGCTCACCCTGGGTGCGGGAATTGCCAACGCCTGCCTGTTGCACGAGGACCATGCACAGGCTGGTCAAGCAGGTATCGCGGCTGTGCCTGGCGCGCGCGAATCGGGCGCCGGGAATCACCCACTCGGTTCGGCGCAAGCGGTTGCGGCAGCAGACACGGCCGATGGCGACCAGTTGGAGCAAAGCGCCACCTGCCGCGCCTCGTGTGTTGCCGGGCAGACGGCGGCGCCCAAGCAAAAGGCCCCCGCCGGCACCGACCAACACACCGACGCGGTGCCGGTGATGGTGTGCGGGCCAGTCGATGTGCTGGCCGCTGCGATGCCGAGGCTCTGGCGCGTCGCCGACGCATCGAGGCCGGAACTGCCGGTCTTCATCCGCTTTCTGCGCCTGACGCTATAACCCCTGCCGGTCGGGTTTGCCGCCGCGCGGACAAATGCGCCCGGTGGTTGGCCCGGTTCCCATTCCGGATCGCCGAGCGGCGATGCTGGAACAGCACTGCCGTTTTTCAACACCACGTCCCTGATCGGAGTTCGCCATGTCACAAATTTCTCGCTTCCTTGTTGTCATCGCATTTGCCACGGCCACTGCCGGCGCACCGGGCCTCGGCAGCGCCCAGACCGCGCCAAAGCCCCCGGGCACCGCCGCAGCGGCCATGAAAGGCAATGCGGAGCACATGGCGGCCATGGACGCGCAGATGAAAACCATGCGCGAGATGCACGAAAAGATGGTGAACGCCAAAACACCCGAGGAGCGCAATGCCTTGATGGCCGAGCAGATGAAGACCATGCAAGCCGCCATGGCGACGATGAACATGATGGGCGGCGCCGGCATGGGCGGCATGGGTGCCATGGGTGTCATGCAGGGCGCCAAACCGACGCCGGGCGACATGAACCAGCGCCAGCAGATGATGGAGAAACGCATGGACATGATGCAGTCCATGCTGCAGATGATGGTGGACCGGATGCCCGCAACCCCCGCGAAATGAGCTTGGCGCCGATTCACCCTGATCTTTTGGAGAGACCATGAACCACGACCATTCCAGTCATGACTCCGAGCCCAAGGGCTTCTGGAGTTCGCGCTACGCCATCGGGTGGCTTGTTTTAGGCGCCGTCGCCGGCTACTTCCTGCTGACCGAGCACCGTGCCCACTTCTTTGGCGCGTTGCCATACCTGTTGCTGCTGGCCTGCCCCCTGATGCATATCTTCATGCACTCGGGCCACGGCGGCCACGGTGGTGGG
>JANLQZ010000036.1:0-8057 GCA_031368125.1 Betaproteobacteria bacterium | reverse complement strand
GTCGACCAGCGCGACCGCCGAACGTGCCGCAAACACATCACCCTGCGTACCACGCGTGCCGCGGTAGGCGGCATCGGCGGCCTCGACCTGCAGGCCGGCCTCGGTGCGTTGGGTCCGCAGCAGGTCGCGCACGCGCTCCTGGTAGTGGCGCTCCAGCCAGGCCAGCGCGGTATCGCGCCGAAGGCTGGCCAGCGCCACCACACGCCCCGCCTCGGCCACTTCGGCCTCGCGTTCGAACCGCGCCGAGCGGGCCGCACGCGTGTCGGCGCGCGTGATTTCCTGCATCACCCCGACCGACCGCATGGTCATGAAGTCGCGCGTCAGGTTGAACCGATCGGCGCCGTTGATCGGCAGGTTGTTGATGCCGAACTTGAGCACCGGGTCGGGCAACTGGCCGGCAGCGACGGATTGCTCGCGCGCGGCGCTCGCCAGCGCGTCTTGCGCGACCAGCTGGCGCGAACGCCCCGCGGCGATGCGCAGCGCATCCTCCAGCGACAGCGACTCCGCGCCCCAGGACGGCGACCCGGGGACAACGGCAATTGCAAAGACAAGGGCGGTGACGGCAACCCGTCGAGGCGAAAATGGAATGTACACGCGACCTCCAGAACACGAATATCGATCTGCCCGACGCGCTCAAGGCGAATCAGGCAACGGCTAGACGGACAGGGCGGTCAAATACGGAAACAGCAGTGGCGCACCGCCAATGGCGGGGCCGTGGCGCGCTCGAGCAGCGGCGCCTGCAATGGTTCCCACAATGTAACGGGAGCAGGAGTGGGCGCTGAAAAAATAACCAGCACCGTGTGCGCGTCGACAATTGGCGGCAACTTGTAGGTGTTGGCAGATTGCCGCTCGGTCTGGCAATGTGCGCCACAAAGGCTTGATTGCGCGTCGTCCGGATTCAACGCCTTCGACCCGGCGCACGGCATTGCCGCCTCTGCCAACGCGGCAACTTCGATGGCCGTGGAAGCAAGGCCCGGGCAAACGTAGCGCGCT
Organism: Betaproteobacteria bacterium; assembly: GCA_031368125.1. Taxonomy (GTDB): domain Bacteria; phylum Pseudomonadota; class Gammaproteobacteria; order Burkholderiales; family Burkholderiaceae_C; genus CAISIP01. The sequence continues at coordinate 7,064 of JANLQZ010000036.1, read as the reverse complement.
ACGGCGAACTGCATGAACACCAGGCTGATCAGGGCAATCAACGCGGTGGCAAGGCGGGTGCGGCGACGGGTCATCATGGTGGCGTCGATCTTAGTTCATCCCCGCCGGTGTGGCGCACGGCGCCGCCGGCGGCCTGTGACAGCGCGCTGAAGTGGGTCGCGTGCTTGACGGTCGGCATCCGTGTTCACCGGTACGACTGGTACACCGACGCGCTGCCGTCGCGCTGCACCAGCAAGACGGCATAAGTGTCCTTGCGCCCGCCGTAGACCGGGCCGTCCATGCCCGGCGCGCCGACCGGCATGCCCGGCACAGCGATACCCAGCGCGCGCGGCCGCTGCTGCACCAGGCGCCGGATTTCGCGCGCCGGCACATGGCCTTCGACCACATAACCGTCGATCAGCGCCGTGTGACAGGAGCCGAACTGGTCGGCCAGGCCCAGCTTGAGACGCTGTGCGGCCTTGACAGCCTCGCTGACGTCATGGGCCGTCACCTGAAAACCATTGGCCTGCAGGTGCGTGATCCAGTCGTGGCAGCAGCCACAGGTGGGTGATTTCCAGACCTCCAGCAATGGCCGGGTCTGGGCCAGGCCGGCCATGGGTACGGCGGCGGCGCCGAGCAGCACGGCGCCAGCCTGGATGATGAATCGCCTTTGCATGTGAACTACCTTTAAGTCGGAGAGGGGGAGGCAGAGCGTCCCGATTGGACGCCGGTAGTGGCCGGCAAGTTCCGGCCGACTGAGAGGCTGAGAATCTTTCTACTGCGCGGGCCAATCTGGCGCCTGCGGTGCTCACCGTACGCCTGTACGGTTCCGCTCCTCGACGCCACCTTGGCCCGCTCGCTACGAAATCTTCTCAGCCTCTGAGCCCCGCCCGCATCGGGCCGGCAGCCTGGGCTGGATTGGCCCCCGGCCTGGTGTGCATGCGCGCGCCCAGAGGCCACTCATTGTGGCCAGCGAAAGATTCTGGGCGCGGATTCACCTGGCCGCACGATCCGGAGTTCGATCACCGTCGGTCGCGGGGCCGGCAGATCGAACGACAACACCCCTTCGCGGTGGTGTCCGCCGGCGGCCGCGCCGGCCCAGCTTGCAGGCTTGAGGCTGCGGCCATCGGCGGCCGTCAGGGCCGCGCTTTGCAGCAGGTCATCGTTCAGGTCGGAAACATGGGTGTCGAGCACGATCGCGAACTCCCAACGGCTGTCGGCCGAGCCGACAGACTTCGGCGTCACCTTGACGGTCACGCCGCGCTCGGTCGAAGACTGTGTGCCGGGCGCGTCGGGCGCGGCCTGCGCCATCACCGCCAGGGGCAAGGCAACCAGCGCGAGGTTGGCCAGCGCGGCGCCGATGACGATTCGGCGCCGGTTGTGCCGCAGTTGTTCATACATGTGTTGCTCCTTCACGTAGCGGTGATCGATGTCGAGTGGAATGACTGGCGGGTTTGCGGACACTGCCGCCGCCGGAGGCCAACAACACGCGGGTCCATCCGCGCGGCGGGGCATGGGCTTCATCGCGACTGGATTGCGTGGGTCCTGGCACTGGCGAGGCCAGTTCGACAGTCCGGCCAGTCTAGAGCCAGGGTGGATTCGGTTGTTGATCGAGGTCAAACTTCGACCAGATCGCCGCCGCGGCGAATGGACCACTTCAATCGGTGCACATGCCCGGCAATGACGCGCACGGTCATCGGGTCGGGCCGGCGAATGCACCACCCCTCCAGACTCGCCCGCCGCCATGGCACCTCGACTTCGGACAACTGGCGAGGGGTGCCACATGCCGCTCAAAGTGCGATTGCGGCCAGCAACTGCGGGTCGCGCGCGCAGCATTGCCGACCCGGGTTGGAGATACGCGGCAGGTCCGCGCTTCTCAGGCGTCTGGGTATCGACGATCCCGCAGCCGCCGCGTATCTGGGTTCCAGCCAGGTGGCGCGGCAGGCGCTGTTCGGACACGCTGGCCGCAATGTCAGCGCGGAGGTGTCCGACGGCAACACGTTGCTCAAGTTGTATGCCCGCTGGAGCCCTGACGACAGTGGAAGCTTCAAGCGCCTGGTGGTGGAAAAGACCGTTGCCGGCTTCTCGTCCAGCATCGAAACCGCGTCAGTGCGCACCAGCCGGCTCTTGCGGTTGGCAAAGGCCGGGCAGCGGGGCCAAGACACACCATCGACAACCGGACCGCGGTGGACGGGGAAATGGGGTGCGGCGCTTCGAGCGCGCACGCAAGGCGGATGTGGCGGCGATCGGCAACGCGAATTCAACGCCGTGTCGAGCTGCAAACAGATGTGATTGGACAACAATGAAACTGATCAAGACCGTGTTGGCCGCATTGACTCTCTTCGGCGCTCTGGATGCAGGGGCCCAGGAGGCGGCGATTCGCAAGAACCTGGCGGAACGTATTCCGCAAATGAGCAATATCGATGAAATCAGCAAGAGCGCAATGCCGGGCCTGTATGAGGTGCGCATCAACGGCACTGATATTTTCTATTCGGATGCCGAAGGCAATTTCCTGCTTCACGGTAGCTTGATAGACACGCGGCAGCGACGCAACCTGACCGAGGAGCGGGTCGAAAAACTGTCCGCAATCAGTATCGACGCGTTACCCCTCAAGGACGCGGTCACGCTGGTGCAGGGCAATGGCAAACGCAAACTGGCCATTTTTGAAGACCCCAATTGCCCCTATTGCAAACGGCTTGAGCGCGATTTGCAGAAGGTCGACAACGTCACGATCCACATGTTCCTGTACCCGGTACTGGGCGCTGATTCGGCCGAGAAGTCACGAAACATCTGGTGCGCCAAAGACCGTGCGAAGGCATGGGCAGACTGGATGATGCGCGACCAGGTCCCGGCTTCCACCGTTACGCCCGCCTGTGATGTGGCGGCGATTGCCCGCAACATGGAACTCGGCCGCAAACTCAAGGTGACCGGCACGCCAACGCTGGTGTTTGCCGACGGTAGGCGCGTGCCAGGTGCCATCAGCGCCGCACAACTGGAAAAATACCTCGTCGACGCCAAGTAGCAGCGCGGCGGTTGTATCCCCGGTTGAGACAACCGCCGTGCACGGCATGGCCGCAGCGTTACGAGCGCGCCAACAAGCCCGCTGTACTGATCAACGCGTTGCCGGCTTGGGCCATGCCAACGCGCCACTTCAGGGCTCTCATAGGTGCCTGCAGCTCGCACTTCTGGCAAGACGTCAACCGCACCTGCGCCGCCACGAATCTTGCAAAGGCCCATGGGTTGTTGATCAGATCGACCGTCGCCTTGATTTTCGTGACGCCGGCCAGCGTGCTGGTGACGGCGACGAGCGTGTCTTGCTCAGACGCCACCGCACCCCTGACCGCATGGACCAGTTCCGGCATCAGATCAGACCGCCGTTGGTACTGGTTCAACAACTCTGACCAGGCGACCCGGATTTTTCCTCCGTCTCCTGAAATGTCTTGTAGCCGCAGCCTGTGAGCCCAAATGCCACAAGCGTCAACAGCAAGGCAAGGAAATTGCGCATGCCGCTGCTACCGCGGGACGTCGTGCCGGTTGCGGGCCGACTGGTCCAACCCCGGCGGTCCCGTCGCCGTGCGCGCCGTGACCGCACCCACCACGGAATACTTGAGCCCTTTGCCGAGCAACAGCGCAGCAAGGACTTCGGGCCACGGCAAGCCGAACAATGCCGCAAGTATCAGCGCCGGAGTCTGGGTGAACGGTGACGCCGCAATTACCGCCAGGGTGGCGAAGCCGTAATCCGATGCCCAACCGACCAGATAGTGCCAGTGCTTAGAAGCAGCCAATTGCGGAAGGCGCTCGTTGATCCATGCGCCGCCAAAGTGACCCAGCAGGTGCGTGAAAAGCGCACCCGCAACGGCACTGCCCAATACCGACCACACGACGAGAGCGCGCCAGCGACGCGGATTCAGCGCCACCAGCGCGATCAATATCGGCCCGACAGGAACCGTGAGGCTCAAGGTCGCCGCGGCGGCAAGTCCCGCGGCAAGAGGCGGGAACCACCAGCGGTCGGAGTAGGGAAACAGGCGCCCCACCCCGTGGCGAATGCCGAGGTTGTGCCCGAATTCGAGCATCCTTGCGACAAAGTGGATCACGACGCCGGCCAAGTCGTGGCTGACTGCTCAGCGGCTTTCGCGATGAGGCGCCCAGGCCGAGACCGCGAACTCGATCTCGGAGGCCCGGCTGGGCAGCTTCACGAGGACGCGGAAACGGTAGGGTCCGCTTCCACTCCTGACGGTCGAGAACAGCTGGCCGTAGCTTGCCTGTCCGTCCATGCGCATCGGCGTCAGGTATTTCGGTGCTGCGTCGACGACGCCGCTTTCGCTGAGCTGCGCGCGCACCACGGCGTCTTCGATGCGTTTGCCGTCGGCATTGAACAGTGCGACCACCAGATGGTGCACTTGGCCACCGTCCTTCGGCAACGCACCGTGCATGTCGTCCAGGGCATGTTTCTCTGAAACGATGGCGGCTGGCACGAGACCCCAGTACAGCACCACGCCCTCACGCTCCAGGCGCGCCTGTGCGAGGGTCACCGTCGGCGCGAGTGCGAACAGAGCCAGCGCGAACAATCCGGCGAGTTTCAAACGAATCCATAACATGGCAGGCTCCCAGTGGTTTACAAATGGCTCGAACTTCGGTGGCTACCGCGGTCTTCATTGCGCCGCCGGTTCGGCCAGCGTGAAGACCGGATGTGTACTGAGGTAGTTCTTTGCATAGGCCAGTTCCCCGGGCGCCTCGGCGTGCAGCGTGAACAGGGGCATGCCAAGCTGCACCGGGTCGCCCAGCCCCACATGCAGGACAAGACCGGCGGTCGCAGCGCCGGGCGCCCCGGCGAGCTTGGCGGCGCGCGCGAGCTGACGGCTGTCGATGCCGCTGACATGGCCCGTGCGCCAGGCAACTACTGGTTCTTGCAGCTTGGCCACGCCGGGCTGGCGCAGACCCCCCTGCGCGTCGCAGATGGCCTGGAACTTGGCCCATGCCGCGCCGCTATCGAGCAGTCGCCAGGCCTCCGACTTGCCGGTGCCAGGAATGCTGTGGCCGCAGAATTCCAGCAACTCACCCGCCAGTGCCAGCGCACGCATGCGCAGATCCACGGGTGCCGCGGCTGCGCCACGCAGCACTGCGAGGACGTCGTGTGCTTCCAGCGCCGGTCCGACGCCGCGGCCGACTGGTTGCGCGCCGTTGGTGCGAACCACCCGCAACCGCAATCCGTGCGCTGCGGCCACCTGTTCCAGCAGCACCTGCAGCCGATGCGCGTCTTCCGCGCTGCGTACCTTGGCTGTAGCACCAACCGGAATATCGATCAACGCATGGGTTGCTCCGGCGGCGATCTTCTTCGACAGCACCGAAGCGACCAACTGCGCATCGCTGTCGAGATCGAGCGGGCGCTCGACGCGGATCAGCACATCGTCGGCCGGGCTCAAGGTCAGCGCGCCACCCCAGACCAGGCAGCCACCCTCGCGCTCGACCACACGCCGCATGGCTGGCAAGTCGAGATCCACCCGGGTGAGCGTCTCCATCACATCGGCCGTACCTGCCGGCGAGGTGATCGCGCGCGAAGAGGTCTTGGGCATCGTGAGCCCGGCCGCCGCCACGATCGCCACGACGATCGGGGTTGTGCGATTGCCCGGCAGGCCACCCACGCAATGCTTGTCGGCGATCGGTGTGTTTCCCCAGTCGATACGGTCGCCGGCCTCGACCATCGCACCGGTCAGGTCGATTGTCTCCTGCAGGTCCATGCGGCCACCGGCGCAGGCGCTCAGAAATGCTGCAATATGCAGGTCGGAGTAACGTCCCGCAGCCACGTCGCCAACGATGGCACCGAGCGCCGACGCGTCGAGCCTGTGGCCATAGATCTTGGATCGCATGGCGCTCAGCGAGTCCAGCGCTGGCGCGTGCGCCACTGCGACCGCATCACCCGGCGCCGCGCCCAGGGCTTGCCACGCGCTGGTCGATAGACCAACTTCACCAGGCTGCAGCAGTTCGGAGTCCACCACGTTGAGCGTTGCGATGATGCGCTGGCCACCCGACGTGACCTCCACGCGCGTGCGCGCCTGGAAGCCCTCGGCGCGGCAGACATGGCAATCGCGGCGCATGTAGATCACGTATTCCTGCTGCGTGTCGATGCCCAGCACACGCAGGCGCAGTCCGTTTGCATTCATTGCGCCAGCTCCACGGTCTGCCCCAGCCGGGGTACGGTCGCAGTCCAGCCGAGCTCGTGTTCGATACGTTGCCTCAACGCGTCCGCCGGCCCCGGTTCGCCATGGTTGAGAAAAATGCCGCGTGGCGCTGTTCGCGCTGTCTTGAGCCATTCGGTGATCTGCCGCGCGTCGGCGTGTGCCGACATGCCTGGCAGCGAAACGACCTCGGCGTTGATGGCGACGTCTTCGCCGTGGATGCGGATGTTGTGCTCGCCAGCGACGATGCGGGCGCCGCGTGTGCCGCCAGCCTGGTAGCCTGCGAAGACGATGGTGTTGCGCCGGTCGGGGGCAAGCGCCTTGAGGTGGTGAAGCACCCTACCGCCGGTCGCCATGCCGCTGGCCGACACGATGATCGCCGGGTAGCGCAGCCGATTCAGCGCACGCGACTCCTGAACGGTACGGACCATTTTGGCGACTTCGCACATGCCGCTGCATTGCTCGACCGAGAGCCGGTGCTCAGAACGATGGCGGTGGTAGATCTCGGTCATGTTGATCGCCATCGGGCTGTTCAGGAACACCGGCAAGTCGGGGATGGCGGCACTCGCCTTCAGACGGTAGATCGTGTACAGCAGGGATTGGGCGCGACCGACGGCAAAGGCCGGGATCACCACGATGCCGCCACGCGCCGCCGTGCGCCTGACCACTTCACCCAGCATGGCCTCGGCATCCTGGGTGTCATGCAGCCGGTCTCCATAGGTGGACTCGACCACCACGTAGTCGGCGCGTGTTATCGGCGCCGGGGCGCGCATGATGGGATCGTCCGGCCGGCCCAGGTCACCCGAGAACAGCACGGTCGTATCGTTTGCGCCCAACTCGACCGAACTGGCGCCAAGGATGTGCCCGGACGGGCGCAGGCGCAGGCGAAAGACCCCAGCCACCTCTGCG
>JANLQZ010000031.1:0-1659 GCA_031368125.1 Betaproteobacteria bacterium | reverse complement strand
GCCACCGAACTTGCCGCCCGGGCCGTATTGACCAGCGACGAGGCGCGCGCGCGGATACTGAGCCGCACCCCCATGCGCCGGCTCGGCGAACCGTCGGAGATCGCCGATGTCGTCGCGTGGCTGGCCAGCGACGCCGCAAGTTATGTGACCGGCGAAATAGTCACCGTGGACGGCGGGCGCATGACGCTGAATTACACCGTGCCGGTGTGACACGCCGGCGGCGTTGCGCCGCCAGATCCGGCCCGAACACGAACCAGACACAATAGCGGCATGCCCGCAACCGATTCACTCAGCGGCACCTGGTTGGGCCAGGCCATCGGCCGCATCGAGGCGGACTTCCAGCGCAGCGCCGACACCCATCTGATCGCCCTGGCGCTGCCCTGTTTCAGCGCGCACGGGATCGACCTGTACCTCAAGGATGAATCGACCCACCCCTCGGGCAGCCTGAAGCACCGCCTGGCGCGCTCGTTGTTCCTGTATGCGCTTTGCAACGGCTGGATCGGCGAAGGCACCACCGTGGTGGAGGCATCCAGCGGCTCCACGGCGGTCAGCGAGGCCTATTTCGCGCAGGTGCTCGGCCTGCCTTTCGTGGCGGTGGTGCCGCGCAATACGTCACCCGAGAAGCTGGCGCAGATCGCGTTCTATGGCGGCAGCTGCCATTTCGTCGATGGCGCGGCTGCGGTCTACGATCAGGCGCGGCGGCTCGCCGCCGAGTGCGGCGGGCACTACATGGACCAGTTCACCTACGCCGAGCGGGCCACCGACTGGCGCGGCAACAACAATATTGCCGACAGCATGTTCACGCAGATGGCGCACGAGCGGCACCCGGTTCCGCGCTGGATCGTGGTGGGAGCCGGCACCGGCGGCACCAGCGCAACCATCGGACGCTACCTGCGTTACCGGCGCCACGCGACGCGGTTGTGTGTGCCCGATCCGGTTGGCTCGGTCTTCGGCGCCTACCACCGCAGCGGCGACCTGGGCCTGTGCGGACCCGGCTCGCGCATCGAAGGCATCGGCCGTCCGCGCGTGGAACCCAGTTTCATCCGCACCCTGGTCGACCGCATGGTGGAGGTGCCGAACCAGGATTCCGTGGCCGCCATGCTGGTGTTGTCCGAACTGCTGGGGCGCCGCGTCGGTCCGTCCACCGGCACCAACTTTGTGGCGATGGTGCAGCTCGCGCTGGAACTGCGCGCGGCCGGTCAGACCGGGTCGGTGTTGTCGCTGCTGTGCGATTCCGGCGAACGCTACCTGCCGACCTACCACGATGCCGGCTGGGTACGGCAGGCCTTTGGCGACTGCGCTGCAGCGCGCCTTCGCCTCGAAGCCGATCTGGGCCGAAACGGCAGCACTGTCTGATGGGAATCGCAGCAAAGTCCACGGCGGCGGCCGGATCGCGCCCATGAGGCCCCCCCGCCTGCGTCGCCTGCTGTTGCTGTCGGGACTCGGCGTCGCGCTGGGCCCGGCGGCGCGCGAAGCCACGGCCGGCAGCGACAAGGCGGCAGCGCTGGTGCCGCGCGACCTGGTGTTCCCGCGCGATTTCGCAAGCCACCCCGAGATGCGAACCGAATGGTGGTACATCACCGGGCACGCCACGGTGGGCAGCGGCGCGCAGGCGCGGGTGTTTGGCCTGCAGATCACTTTTTTCCGGGCCCGGGTCGA
>JANLQZ010000300.1:0-2673 GCA_031368125.1 Betaproteobacteria bacterium | reverse complement strand
GTTCGCGCCGGTACTCGCTCTCGGCCAGCAGCACGCCCGCAAGGAAGGCCCCCAGCGCCATCGACAACCCCACCAGCTGCATCAGGCCGGCAATGCCGACCACCAGCAGCAGCGACGCCGCGGTGAATATCTCGGGTGTCCTGGAGCGCGCGATCCAGCGAAACAACGGCCGCAACAGCAACCTTCCGCCCAGGATGATGCCGGCGATCACGCCGATGATCTTGGCCGCCTCCATGGCATGGTTGACCGGCCCCGTGGCTGCGGCGGCCGCCACCGTTCCGAGCAGAGGCAGCAGCGCCAGGATCGGGATCGCGGCCACGTCCTGGAACAGCAGAATCGAGAACGCGGCCTGGCCGCTCGACGTCGGCATCAGGTTGCGCTCTCCCATGACCTGCAGCGCGATGGCCGTGCTGGAGAGTGCCAGACCCAGGCCGGCCACCAGCGCGGTCTTCCAGTCGATGCCAAAGACCGTCGCGACGCCGGTCAACACCAGCGCACAACCGAGGACCTGCGCGCTGCCCCAGCCGAAGATCGGCCGGCGCAGGCTCCACAGGCGCCTGGGCTCGAGTTCCAGGCCCACCAGGAACAGCAACAGCACGACACCGAACTCGGCAAAGTGCAGGATGTCGTCGACGTTGGTTACCAGGGCGAGCCCCCAGGGGCCGATGGCGATGCCGGCCGCCAGGTAACCGATGATCGAGCCCAGGCCGAGCGCCTTGCTCAGCGGCACGGCGATGACGGCGGCGCTAAGGTAGATGAAGCTGTTGACCAGCCAGGCGGGCGCGTGTTCCATGTCGATACCGATTGGCTAGGGTTTTATCCGGTCGGATCTGGGCACCTCGCAGGCCGGACATTCGTCCAGTTCCGCGAGCTCGGGCCAATTTGGGTAGCTGCCCAGGCGTTGGCGCAACATGTCGACATGGCTGGCGACTTCGGCGTCGGGCACGCCGTGGGCACCATGCAGCACCAATGGCGGCAGGAAACGCATGCCGCACAGCGCCGCGGTCTGTTCGTAAGGCGGCAGGAAGCTGTTGAAATCGTAGCGGTTGTAGCCCTGTGGCTGGTAGGAAGACTGCGGTCCCCCGGTGGTGGCCACCAGCCACAGGTCCTTGCCGCGCAGCGCATTGCCGGTCGCACCGTAGGCCCAGCCGTAGCTCAATACCTCGTCGATCCAGAGCTTTTGCAGCGCCGGCATCGAATACCACTGGATCGGGTGCATCAGTACCAGCAGGCTGGCCGCGGCCAGGGCGGCCTGCTCGGATGCGACGTCGACGCAGTAATCCGGGTAACGCTGGTAAAGATCACACACCGCAACGCGTGATACCGCGTGCGCCGCATCGCGCAGCCGGCGATTGACCCGCGACCCGCGCCAATCGGGATGGGCGGCCACGAGGTAGATGTCGGCTCGATTCCCGGCCGGGGGCAGCGTTTGGTCTTGTTGTTCCATGTCGCTAACATAGCGCAAAGTCCGAACACGAGGAGAGTGCCATGCCGGTGGTTGTTGTTGCCAATCCAAAAGGCGGCGTGGGCAAATCCACCCTGGCCACGAACATTGCGGGTTATTTTGCGTCCAGGGGCCACGCCGTGATGCTGGGCGACGCCGACCGCCAGCAGTCCTCGCGCCTGTGGCTTGGGTTGCGCCCGGCGGCGGCGCGGGCCATCGGCACCTGGGACATCAGCGCCGATCTGATTGCGCGGCCACCCAAGGGCACAACACACGTGGTGCTGGACACACCGGCGGGTATACATGGCTGGCGTTTCAACGACGTCATGAAACTGGCCGACAAGGTGTTGGTGCCGCTGCAGCCCAGCGTGTTCGACATCTTCGCCACGCGGGCCTTTCTGGACGAGCTGGCGAGGAACAAACACGCCGACCGGACCGAGGTCGCCTTGGTCGGCATGCGCGTCGATGCACGCACGATCGCGGCCGAGAAGCTGCATGAGTTTGTCGATACGCTCGGGGTGCCCGTGTTGACGTACCTGCGCGACACGCAGAATTACGTGCACCTGGCTGCGCGCGGGCTGACCTTGTTCGACGTGGCGCCCGGACGGGTCGAGAAAGACCTGGAACAGTGGCAGGGCCTCTGCCGCTGGCTCGACCAGTAATGGCACCCGATCAACCGAAACCAAACCCCGATACAGCATGAAAACTTTTGAAACCCTGTCTGAACTTGCGCTGCTGGTGGGCCAGGAGGTGGCGGTCAGCGACTGGACCACCATCACGCAGGAGCAGATCAACCAGTTCGCCCAGGCCACTGGTGACCACCAGTGGATCCACGTGGACGTGGAGCGTGCCCGGGCCGGACCGTTCGGCGCGCCGATCGCGCATGGGTTCCTGACCCTTTCGTTGCTGCCGCACTTTTTTCACACGGCGCTCGAAGTCAGGCAGTCCGGCATGGGGGTGAACTACGGACTCAACAAGGTGCGTTTCATGGCGCCGGTCACGGTTGGCAGCCGACTGCGCGCGCGCCTGAAGCTGTTGCGATGCGAGCCGATAGACAACAACGGCATGCAGATGACCTGGGAGGTGGCGGTCGAGAAGGAAGGCGCCGGCAAACCGGTCTGCGTGGCCGAATCGATCGCGCGGCGGTATCCGTAGCGCCGGGCCGGCTTTAGTGATCCACCGCCCGGGGATGCAGCGTGCGGCATCACGCAACGCCAAAGGCGTTCTGG
>JANLQZ010000955.1:0-1970 GCA_031368125.1 Betaproteobacteria bacterium | reverse complement strand
AAACCTGTTCGACCCGTCCAAGGGCACGCAGGTCATGGTCGTGACATTCCTGGCGCTGCTGGAGCTGGCCAAGGAAATCCTGATCGAGATTACCCAGGCCGAGTCGTTCGCGCCGATCTACGTGCGCCTGGCCTACACCGTCGCCTGACGCGGTGACGATCCCGGCGGCTGGCGGCCTTCGTGCCCATCGGTGCGAAACGGGCCATGCACCGGGCTTCAGGATTCGCCGCGGGCCTCGCGTGCCATCAGTGCCGCCAGCGCCTCGCGAGGATTCAGGCGGCCGGCCAGCAGAGCTTCCACGGCGCTGGCAATCGGCATCTCGACGCCCAGCAGTTGCGCACGCTGCACGACCGTGCGCGCGCTGTACACACCTTCGGCCACATGCCCAAGTGACTGAACGGCTTGCGCCAGTGTCTGGCCCTGCGCGAGCGCCAGGCCGACCTTGCGGTTGCGTGACAGGTCACCGGTAGCCGTCAGCACCAGATCACCCAGGCCGCTGAGGCCCATGAACGTCTCGGCCCTGGCGCCCAGGGCCACACCGAGTCGGGTCATCTCATGCAGCCCGCGCGTGATCAGCGCGGCGCGGGCGTTCAACCCCAGCTGCAGCCCATCACACAAGCCGGTCGCGATGGCCAGCACGTTCTTGACCGCCCCGCCCACTTCCACACCGATAACGTCGTCATTTGCATAGACCCGCAGACTCGGGCTGTGAAAGGCCTGCACCAGCGCGGCGCGTACCGCGGCCGTGTTGCTGGCCGCCACGACTGCGGTCGGTTGGCCATGTGCCACCTCTTGCGCAAAACTCGGGCCGCTCAGCACACCGGCCTGCAGACCCGGAGCGGTCTGCTCCAGCACCTCGTGGGCCAGAAGACCGTGGGATTGCGAACCGGACGGCGCCGCGCCCGGCAGCGCCTCCTCGAAACCCTTGCACAACCAGGCCACCGGCACCGCGCACCCGCGCAGCTCTCGCAGGGTTTGGCGCAATGCCGCCATCGGCGTCGCAATCACCAACAGATCAAGGCCCGCCATTTGCATGACCGCGCCATGTGCGCCGGCGGCATTTGCCGCTGCGCCAACCTGCCACTCCCGAACCACCAGCTCGTCCGGCAGCGTGATCCCGGGCAGGTAGCGCGTATTGACGCGCTCGCGCTGGATCGTGAGTACCTGATCGTGGTCGCGCGCCCAAAGGCTGACCTGGTGGCGCGCCAGCGGATGGCGGCAGGCGCTGGTCGCCAGCGCAGTTCCCCAGGCACCCGCGCCAAGAATCGCGATCTTCATGGCCGCGCGCCGCTCCGGCCAACTGGCTGCAAACCCTATTGGGTCACGATGCGTGGCGCATCGGCCGCAGCCTGGGCACGCTGCTGTTCATACATCGCCTGGAAATTGATTTCCGACAGGTGCACCGGCGGAAAGCCACTGCGCTGAATCAAGTCGGCCACATTGGCGCGCAGGTACGGGTAGACGATCTGGGGGCAAGCGATACCCATGATCTGGCTCATCTGCTCGTCGGCAATATTGCGAATCTCGAAAATGCCCGCCTGCTTGACCTCGACCAGGAAAACGGTCTTTTCCTTGATCTTGGTCTGCACCGTCGCCGTGACACACACCTCGAAGACCCCGTCGGCCGCGGCGTTGGCTTCCACACCGAGTTGTATGTCGACCGTGGGCTGCTCTTTTTCAAGCAGGATCGCGGGCGAATTGGGCTGCTCGAGCGACGACTCCTTGAGGTAGACGCGCTGGATCTGGAAAATCGGGGTGTTCTCTTCTGGCATGGACTGGCTTTCAGGTTGGGAATCGGTCGGCAATTGGTGCCGCATGTCGGCACCGCATCGACCCGCGGGCGTGCGGTCGCGGGAATTATCTCAGGTGCGTTGAACCGGCCCGGTCAGCCGGCGCCGAGCAACGGCATCAGCGCGCCACGGCTGTCGAGTTCCATCAGGTCGTCGCAGCCGCCCACGTGGGTTGGACCG
>JANLQZ010000924.1:0-1706 GCA_031368125.1 Betaproteobacteria bacterium | reverse complement strand
GTCGCCAAGGCCGTGGTCGACAGCCAGAATTTCGAGAACAAGATGCTCAAGGCCTACATCCGCGACTGGCCCGACACCGAGCAGGGCTGACTCGAAGGCACGGCCGACGCCGAGCAGGGCTGGCGCCATGGCTGTCGTTGCGGCCCCGAATCAGGTCCGGGGTTGCAGCACCCGCAATCCATGGATCCCGGATCGGGTCCGCGACGACAAATGCGGGATCAGGTCCGGGATCACAATTGCAGCATCGGGTCCACAACGACAATGTCTGGACCGGGTCGGGCGAGGCAGGTAGCTGTCGAGCAGGTTGTAACGATTCTTTCCGAGGCCAATAGTTCATGAGCGGCAACACCTTCGGCAATCTGTTTGCAGTCACCAATTTCGGCGAATCCCACGGGCCGGCCATCGGTTGCGTGATTGACGGCTGCCCTCCCGGCATGGCGCTGTGCGAGGCCGACATCCAGGGCGACCTCGACCGGCGCCGGCCCGGCACCTCCAAATTCGTGACCCAGCGCAACGAACCCGACGCGGTCGAGATCCTCAGCGGCGTGTACGAGGGCAAGACCACTGGCACGCCGATCTGCCTGCTGATCCGCAACACCGACCAGCGCAGCAAGGACTACGGCAACATCCTGCAGACCTTCCGGCCCGGGCACGCCGACTACAGCTACTTCCAGAAATACGGCATCCGCGACCCGCGCGGCGGCGGCCGCTCGTCGGCGCGCCTCACGGCGCCGATGGTGGCGGCTGGCGCGGTCGCCAAGAAATGGCTGGCGCAGCAATACGGCACCGTGTTTCGGGGCTGCATGACCCAGATCGGCGAGATTCAGATCGGTTTCGAGGGCTGGGAGCATGTGGCGCACAACCCGTTCTTCGCGCCGGTGCAGGACGTGTCGGCCCTGGAGGCCTATATCGAGGCGCTGCGCAAATCCGGCGACTCCTGCGGCGCGCGGATCCGCGTCAGCGCGGCCAAGGTGCCGGTCGGGCTGGGCGAGCCGCTGTTCGACAAGATGGATTCCGACATCGCCTACGCGATGATGGGCATCAACGCCGTCAAGGGGGTGGAGATCGGCGCCGGTTTTGCCAGTGTGGCGCAACGCGGCACCACACACGGCGACTCGTTGTCGCCACAGGGGTTCCGCTCCAACAACGCCGGCGGCGTGCTCGGTGGCATCAGCACCGGCCAGGACCTGGAAGTGGGCATTGCCATCAAGCCCACCAGTTCGATCCTGTCGCCGCGCGAGTCGATCGACGTCAACGGCCAGTCGACTGAGGTCGTCACCAAGGGCCGCCACGACCCCTGCGTGGGCATCCGCGCCACGCCGATTGCCGAAGCCATGCTGGCGCTGGTGGTGATGGAGCATGCGCTGCGCCACCGGGCGCAATGTGGCGACGTGCCGGTCAGCCTGGTGCCGATCGGCGCATCCGCCGGTTCTCCCGCAGCGCGGTGACGGCATCCGCGGCGTCGCCCAGTGGCCGGCCCCTGGTTCCTTTCGCGGCCCACAACGTTGCCAGCTGCGCGTTCAGGGTCTGGCGCGGCCAGCCTCGGCACGGCGCAGCGGGTTGAATCCGGTCACCAGCACGGTGGCGAACAGCACCAGCGCGCCGCCCGCGTAGGACGCGGGCGTGAACACCTCGTCGAGGAACACGTGGCCCCAGATCACGCCGAAAATCGTGATCATGAAGGTGCTGCTCAAGGCGGCGACCGG
>JANLQZ010000906.1:0-1762 GCA_031368125.1 Betaproteobacteria bacterium | reverse complement strand
CCCGCCAACCGTACCGATCCCCTGCAAAGGAATAAAGATGAAGCACCTCACCATCCTTACCGGCGCGTCGCGCGGCATGGGGCTGGCGATCGCCGAGCAAATCTGTACCCCGGGCGCGGTGGTGCTGTGTATCTCGCGCTCGGCATCACCCGGCCTGGAGCAGCGCGCCCGCGTTTGCGGGGCCGAGCTCAGCCAGTGGTCGGGTGACCTGGCCGACCCGATCCCCGTGGCCGCGCGTTTGCAGGCCTGGTTGTCGGGCGTCGACCACGGGGCGCTGGCGAGTGCCACGCTGATCAACAACGCCGGCGTGGTGGGCCGGCTCGGGCCTCTGGACCCGCCCGACCATGCGGGTCTCGCCACCACCTTGCGGGTGGACCTGGAGGCGCCGATGCAGCTGACGGCCGCATTTCTCGCCGCCACACGGGGTTGGGCCGTGCCGCGCAAGATCCTCAATATTTCTTCCGGCCTGGGTCGCCGCGCGATGGCGGGCGCCGCGATGTATTGCGCCGCCAAGGCGGGCATCGACCATTTCAGCCGCTGCGTCGCGCTGGACGAGGCGCTGCGTCCTGAAGGGGCGCGCATCGTGTCGCTGGCCCCGGGGGTGATCGACACCGACATGCAGTCGGACCTGCGCGCCGGCGACTCGGTCGGTTTCCCCGACCGCGAGGGTTTTGTGCGCATGAAGGAAAGTGGCGCCCTGACCACGCCGGCCGACGCCGCGCGCCGCGTGCTGGACTACCTCGCGCGGGACGACTTCGGCAGCCAGCCGGTGGCCGATGTGCGCGACGCCTGATGCGCCGCGGCGTTCGATCGGCAAGATCCGTTCGGGATGAGGTCAGGGTGAACGGTCCCTGTCTTTGAACGCCGATGCGAATGAGCCCGCGCGCCAGCGCGACACAAGCGCACCGGGTGGCGCGATAGACTGCGCTGCAATGTTATCTCCGGGCCGCACATGAACCAGGCAACCGCCACCAGCGAGGCCGCCGCGCAGGCGCGGGCCGAGGCATTCGCGCTGCCCCTGGACCAGATCGACGTCACCAAGCCGCGGCTGTTCCAGGATGACACCATCGGCCACTACTTCGAGCGGCTGCGCCGCGACGACCCGGTGCATTTCCACCGCAACCAGTTCTACGGCGGCTTCTGGTCGGTCACCAAGTACAAGGACATCATGGCGGTCGACACCAGCCATGGCGTGTACTCGTCGGACTGGTCGAATGGCGGCATCGGCCTGTTCGACGGGCCGATGGACGACCGCTTGCAGACCTTCATCGCGATGGACCCGCCCAAACACGACGAGCAGCGCAAAAGCGTGAGCGCCATCGTCGCGCCGGCCAACCTGGCGTCGATGCAGGGCACCATCCGCGAGCGCACGATCAAGGTGCTGGACGGGTTGCCGCGCAACGAAACCTTCAACTGGGTCGAGCGGGTGTCGATCGAACTCACCACGCAGATGCTGGCCACGCTGTTCGACTTTCCGTTCGAGGACCGCAAGCTGCTGACCTGGTGGTCCGATGTGACCACCTCGGTACCGGGCCTGGACCATATCGTGGCCTCGCCCGAAGCGCGCCAGGCCGAACTGGGCCACTGCCTGGCCTATTTCACGCGGCTCTGGAACGAGCGCGTCAACGCGCCGCCCCGGGGCGACCTGGTGTCGATGCTGGCGCACGCACCGGCGACGCGCAACATGTCGGCGCGCGAGTACCTGGGCAACCTGCTGCTGCTGATCGTGGGCGGCAACGACACCACGCGCAACTCGATGACC
>JANLQZ010000872.1:0-3408 GCA_031368125.1 Betaproteobacteria bacterium | reverse complement strand
GGACAGCCGCAAATACCCGGAGCGGCTCAAGGAGGCAATGGAAAACACCGGTGAAACCGATGCGCTGGTGGTCATGGGCGGTGCCGTGCATAACATCAGCCTGGTAGTCGCCTGCTTCGAATTCGACTTCATGGGCGGCAGCATGGGATCAGTGGTCGGCGAGCGTTTTGTGCGCGGCGTCGAAACCGCGATCGAGCAAAAGGTGGCGTTTGTGTGTTTCACGGCAACCGGTGGCGCACGCATGCAGGAAGGGTTGCTCAGCCTGATGCAGATGGCCAAGACCAATGCGGCACTGACAAGGCTGGCAAAGAAGGGGTTGCCGTTCATCAGCATCCTGACCGACCCCACCACAGGCGGCGTCAGCGCAAGTTTTGCATTTATGGGCGACGTCGTGATCGCGGAGCCCAAAGCCCTGATTTGTTTTGCCGGCCCACGGGTCATCGAGTCCACGCTCCGGGTCACTTTGCCGGAGGGCTTTCAGCGCGCCGAATTCCTGCAGGAAAAAGGGGCCGTTGATCTCGTCAGTGACCGACGTGAACTGCGCAAGGTGGTCGCCAATGCGTTGGCGATGTTGCAGCGCCAGCCAGCCGATGCGGTAGTCTGACCCGAGCCGGGCGGCAGTCAGGCAAACAGGCTCGACTGCACGGCCTCGGCAACGATGCCGGCCACCTGCAGCAATACCAGCAAGACCAGCGGTGACAGGTCAACCCCCCCAGCCAGCGGAACGAAACGCCGGATCGGTTGAAGCAGTGGCGCCACGAGCCGCGACGCCATGCTGCTCATCGCCGATTCAGCCTGCATCCAGGACAGAACCGCATACACGATCACCAAGCCGCTGAGGCCGGACAGAATAAGACGGAGCAGACCGAATGCCGCCAGAGCAGGGACGGAAAGCGGCGTAGTATGGGCGCCGGCGAGCAGCCACAGCACGGCGAACTGGGCAATTTCCAGCAGGTAGGCGCCAACCAGGCTCGCACTGTCCCAACGGCCGATGGGAGGAATAGCGCGGCGCAGCGGCAGCACCAGCCAGTCGGTCAGGGCAAAGATGACCGGACCAAGCGGATTGCCCGAACGCGCCGACAGCGGCACGCGCTGGTATTGCATGTATGCGCGCAGCAAGCAAGTTCCGGCCACGAGGCCCACACCCACTTGCAGCAACAATACGATGATTTGATGGAGCATGGCGGAAAAGCAAAAGCGGCTCTGGTGATAATAGTGCCTGGTGGCACCTGCTTGCGTCGAATGCGCACTGCGGGATGCTCTTTTTTGCCATGCCAATCCCGGTGGGATCGATGGGCAGGGCAAGAGCGGGACCTCATGACCTCGCTCCTTGCTGTTGCCCGGCCTGCACTCCGGCATTTCCGTCTCGAAAACCTGATATCCCATGTCTGACCAAACGCACCCGTTGGCCGTCGCCGACGAAAACCAGCTGATCGCCGAGCGACGCGAAAAACTCAAGTTCATCCGCCAACGGCAGGCTGATGGCAAGGGCGTCGCGTTTCCCAACGATTTCAAGCCGGCTGATCACGCCCAGACACTGCTTGCCGAACATGCATCGCACAGCACCGAGGAATTGGTTGCGCTGCAGCGCCATGTCCGCATTGCAGGACGCATGATGCTCAAACGGGTCATGGGCAAGGCCAGTTTCGCGACCTTGCAGGACAGTTCGGCGCGCATCCAGGTCTACGTCAAGGCCGAGGAAGTTGGCACCGATGTCTACGAGGGCTTCAAGCACTGGGATCTGGGCGACATCGTGGGGGTGGTCGGGCATGTGTTTCGCACCCGCACGGGCGAGCTGTCGGTCCACGCCACCGAGGTGCGACTGCTTGCAAAGAGCCTGCGACCGATGCCAGACAAGTTCCACGGCATGCACGATCAGGAAATCAAGTACCGCCAGCGTTATGTCGATCTGATGACGGACGAGTCAACGCGCAAGCGCTTCGTGGCTCGCAGCCGGGCTGTCAGTGGAATCCGCGAATTCATGGTGGGCCACGGGTTTCTGGAAGTCGAGACACCCATGCTGCACCCGATTCCGGGCGGAGCCAATGCACGCCCGTTCAGCACCCACCACAACGCGCTGGACCAGCAGATGTACCTGCGCATCGCCCCCGAGTTGTATCTGAAGCGTCTGATCGTGGGGGGCTTCGACCGGGTATTCGAGATCAACCGCAATTTCCGCAACGAGGGCATCTCGGTCCGCCACAACCCCGAGTTCACGATGATGGAGTTCTATGCCGCCTACTGGGACTACCAGGACCTGATGGTCTTTACCGAGGACCTGGTGCGCGATGCAGCGCGCAAGGCGGTTGGCACGCTGCAGCTGAGCTACGGTGGGAAAGCGGTGGACTTGGAGCCGGCGTTCGAGCGGCTGACGATCGTGCAGGCAATCCAGAAACATACCGATGCCGGCTCGAAAGTCCATGATGCGGACTGGCTCGCAAACGCATTGCGCGCCATGGGAAAGACCGAGGAGAAGCACAAGCTCGCGCTGCGCAGCCTGGCCAGCCTGCAAGTGCTGTACTTCGAGGAAACCGTCGAAGACAAGTTGTGGCAGCCCACCTTCATTTGCGAGCACCCGGTCGAAATATCTCCGTTGGCGCGCGCCAGCGACACCAACCCCGATGTCACCGAACGGTTCGAGCTCTACATTACCGGCCGCGAGTTCGGCAACGGTTTTAGCGAGCTCAACGACGCGGAAGACCAGGCGGCGCGCTTCCATGCCCAGGTGGCGGCCAAGGACGGCGGCGATGACGAGGCGATGTTCTTCGACCACGATTTTGTGCGGGCGCTTGAATACGGCATGCCGCCGGCCGGAGGCTGCGGGATCGGAATCGACCGTCTGATGATGTTGTTGACGGACAGCGCCAGCATCCGCGATGTGATCCTGTTCCCGGCGCTGCGGCGCGAGTCTCCGATGCGTGAATGATGCCCGACCATCCGGCCGTCGAATCAGTTAGGGCATCGATGTCGGCGCGATGTGCGCAAATCAGGGAAGCAGATCCATGGCCCGCATGTAGCTCGGGTGAACCATCAAGTGCTCCCAATCCAGCGCCTGCGCCGTGGGCAGCAAGTCAAGTCGGCGTTGTTCACTGGCGCCGCTTGCCCGCCACTGTCCCGAACGTTGCGCCTCCTCCAGTTCACGCAGCAGTGTGTCGATGACGGCGCTCCCGTCGGTGCTTTGATTGCACAGCAGCACCATGTCGCAACCGGCATGCAGCGCCATCAGCGCCGCCTGCGTGAATTCGACCTCCTGACCCTCGATGCGGCGCGCTCCGGCCATGCTCAGGTCGTCGCTGAAAATCGCTCCCGCAAATCCCAGGCGCCCGCGCAGGATGTCCCCCAACCATTTAGGCGAAAAACCCGCTGGCCGGGAGTCGACCGCGGTGTAGACCACATGGGCCGGCATCA
>JANLQZ010000798.1:0-4137 GCA_031368125.1 Betaproteobacteria bacterium | reverse complement strand
CCAGGGCAAGGCCAACCACGCCCTGCATGGCAACGAGATCGACCAGCACCTGCAACTCGACGATGCCGCGGCCAAATTCCTGAACGTGGCGGCGGCCCGGCTCGGTTGGTCGGCACGCGGCACGCACCGGGTGCTCAAGGTGGCGCGCACGATCGCCGACCTGGCCGGTGCGCGCAGCACCGAGGTGGCCCATCTGGCCGAGGCGATGCAGTACCGCCGCACGGCGCGCGCGGACCAGTGACCCTGGAAACATCAGTTGACCGCTTGTCTGGCGCTGGAAGGCCCGATGGACGCTGACATTCCTGACCACGACGACACGCACCTTGCGCGCGATAGCGCTACGCACCCGATCGAGCCGCCCTGGGCCGTCGGTTGACGAGCACGATCCCGGCAGCCACCAGCAGCAGCGCCAGCAGCAGGCGTGTGCTCACGGCCTCGTGCAGCCAGGCGGTCCCGAACAGCAGGGCAAAAACCGGCGTGAGGAAAACAAACGCCGATATCCTGGTGGCAGGGTAGCGGCCCAGCATCCACATCCAGGCCAGGAAACTGGCGAATGCGCCGACCACGGTCTGCAAAGCGATCGACACCACGGCAAAACCGCTCCAGCCCCAGACCCATGGTTCGCCCAAGGCCATCGACAACAGCGGCAGGCACGCGCTGCTGACGGCCACCTGGTAGAACAGCAGCTTTTCGGCCGACACCCGGCTCAAGCCGGAGCCGCGGATCACCACGGTGGTCAGCCCCCAGGCCATACCCGCCCCCAGGGCCAGGGCGTCGCCGACCCACTGCGTCGCACCCGCACCCCGCACGATGCCCTCGTAAAAAGCGAACACGACCGCCACGAAGGCGAGCGACAGACCAACCCATTGCAGCGCGTGCAGGCGCTCCGACTTGACGACCAGCGGCACACACAAGGCGACCCAGAACGGCGCCGTGTAGACAAAAACCGTGACCCGCGACGCGGTGGAAAATGCCAGCGCGCTGTACATCAGCGCGAACTCGGCCGCGAACAGCGCCCCGGCCAGCAAACCAGCGCGCAGCGAGCCGTCGGCGGCCAACAGTGGCACACGGCGCCAGCGGCACCACAGGCACAACAACACGGTCGCACCGGCGAAGCGCACCGCGGCCTGAAACACGGGTGGCAACTCGGCGATGGTGGCCTTGACCAGCACCTGCTGGAAGCCCCAGAACAGGCAACACGCCAGCAGCAGCCCGACGGCCAGCGGGTCCAGGTGTTCCTTGCGCGTCATCGGCCGGCGCGGTGATCCACCACCGCCCCATGCCTGGGTGCCGGATCCACGAGGCGCGGGGGCGTCAGGCGGCCACCGCCTGCTGCATGGCCGCCAGCAAAGCGGCCGGGTCCTGCGCGCCGGACACCGCCACCTTCTGGTTGAAGATAAAAAACGGTACGCCGTTGATGCCCATGCTGCGCACATGCGCGTCGGCGCTGGCGACCGCCTCGAGTTGCTGCGGATCGGTCACGAAGGCACGGGCCGCCTCGGCGTCCAGGCCAGCCTCGCGTGCGATCTCGGCCAGCACATCGACACTGCCGATGAACCGGTTGTCGATGAAATAGGCCTTCAGCAACCGCTCCTTGACGTCGTTGCCGGAGGTCTGGCCGCCCTGCTGCGCAAACGCGATCAGCGCATGGGCGGCCAGCGTGTTGGGTTGCAGCGTGATGCCGTCGATGTTGAGCTCGAGCCCGGCGCTGCGGCCTGCGCTGCGCACGCGCTCGTAGATTTCCGCTGCGTGTTGGGGCCCGCCGAACTTGTCTTCCAGGTACTGCTTGCGCGAGATGCCCGCGGCGGGCAGCTCGGGGTTGAGCTGGAACGGATGCCAGCGCAATTCCACCTTCGGCAAAGCGGCCGCCCCGGGCAACGCCAGCGCCGCTTCGAGCTTGCGTTTGCCGATGTAACACCAGGGGCATACGACATCGGACACGATGTCGATCGTCAGGACTGCCGGTGCCGCAACGGGCGCTGGTGCCTCGACGGCAGGGGTTGCGTGGGTCATATGGATCCTCCGGAAGGGCCGCGGGCACTACCGGGCGAACAATTGCGCCCGGTCTGCGAAAGCCTTGAACTCCAGCGCATTGCCACACGGGTCCAGCAAGAACATCGTCGCCTGTTCGCCCACCTGCCCCTTGAATCGCACATAGGGCTCGATCACGAAACGGCTGCCAGCTGCGTGCAATTTGTCGGCCAGGGCATGCCACTCGGGCATCGACAACACCACACCGAAATGCCGCACCGGCACGTTGTGCCCGTCGACCGCGCTGGTGGCGACGTGCCCCGCCTCGTCGGGCGCGAGGTGGGCCACGATCTGGTGGCCGAAAAAGTCGAAATCGATCCACTCGTCAGAGGACCGGCCCTCCGGGCACCCGAGCAGGTCGCCATAAAAAGCGCGCGCGCGCACCAGCGAGGTGACCGGAAACGCGAGGTGAAAGGGACTGAGGGTGGCCATGGCGGGTGCTTGAAAAACGGGCTTCGATGGTAACCGACCGACGGCTTTTCAAGCGGGACGGACGGGCCCCGGCACACTCGGGCGCTCGTGCACACGGGTTTAACATGGCGCTCCAACCACGAGGGACACCCATGCGCCTGCTGGACGGGATTCGCGTACTCGACTTTGGCCGCTTCATCGCCGGGCCGTACTGCGCGGCATTGCTGGGGGACTACGGCGCGGACGTGATCCGGATCGAACGCGTCGAGGGTGGTGAAGACCGGTTCGTGCCGGCCGTGGCCGACAGCGGCGAGGGCGGCATGTACCTGCAGATGAACCGCAACAAGCGCTGCCTGACGCTCGATCTGGCCAGTGCGCCCGGACGCGCCATCGTGCAGCAGCTGGTGCGCGGCGCCGATGTGGTGGTGGCCAACCTGCCGCCGGCGACGCTGCGCCAGCTTGGGCTGGAATACACCACGCTGTCGCAGATCAACCCGCGCATCGTGCTGGTGGCCGCCACCGCGTACGGACCCACCGGGCCGTACAGCCAGCAAAATGGCTTCGACTCGGTCGGCCAGGCGATGAGCGGCGCGATGTTCATGTCGGGCCTGCCCGACGCGCCCGTGCGCGCCAGCGTGAATTATGTGGACTTCCACACCGCACAGGCTTGCGCGATGGGCGCGCTGGCGGCCCTGTGGACGCGCGAACGCACCGGGCGTGGACAACTCGTGGAGGGCTCGTTGCTGCGTTCGGCGCTGATCCAGTCCAACTCGGTGCTGATCGAGCAGGCGGTGCGTGCGCCGAACCGCGTGCCGCAGGGCAACCGGGGCTATCTGGCCGCCCCGGGCGACGTGTTCGCTACCCGCACTGGCGCGATCGTGGTGCAGTCGATCGGGCAGGCCATGTTCGAGCGCTGGTGCGCCATGATCGGCCGCTCCGACCTGGCGAGTGATCCGCGCTTCGCCAGCGATGCGCTGCGCGGGACCCATAGCGCGCATATCAGCGCGCTGATGTCCGACTGGTGCGCCGACAAGACTGCCGACGAGGTGTTGTCGGCCCTGGCGGGCGCAAGAATCCCGGCGGGCCCGGTGTTGAGTCCGCAGCAGGCGCTGGAGCACCCCCACATCGTGGCCAGCGAGATGCTGCAGCCATGCCGATTCGGCGGCATGGCGCAGAGTTTCCCGTTGGCGCGGCACCCGGTCGACCTGTCCGACACACCGGCCGGCGTGTACCGCGCGCCGCCGGAGCTGGGCGAACACACGGACGAGATACTGGCCGAATTGGGTTACGACGCGGACGCCATCATGCGGCTGCGCCGCGGCGGGGTGGTCTGATACCGAATGGCGCCGGACCGGCCCGTTCAGGCTCGCGCCGACGGTTGCCGCCTGTGAACCCCGGGGGCGTACGTCAACAACGCGGCAACTCGGTGCTGCCCAGCGCTGTGCGCCGGCGCGTGCGGGGTCGTCCACTGTGGCGTCCGTTAGTATCTGCGGCAACGAGGCCCGACTCGGCAGCGACTGGAATCGAATGAAAATACTGATCCTCGGCAGTGGCGTCATCGGTGCCGCCAGCGCCTACTACCTGGCCCGTGCCGGGCACCAGGTCACCGTGGTCGACCGCCAGAGCGGGCCGGCCATGGAGACCAGCTTCGCCAATGCCGGCGAGGTGTCCCCGGGTTATTCGGCGCCATGGGCC
>JANLQZ010000782.1:0-2304 GCA_031368125.1 Betaproteobacteria bacterium | reverse complement strand
CCGGGGCCGCCAGTGTCTGGGCTTCAGCCGAGCCGCCCAACGCCGACACCACCACGACCAGCGCGGCCGCAACCGCCTTGACAACATGTTGTGATTTCTTGTTCATACGGCACCCCTTCGTTTCGTGTTGTTGTTCAACCGCCCCGCCGCCCGGCGGACCGGCGCGGACAGTTTCCGTCCGGTTCCGGGTGCCTGTCAATTGGCGGCGTAGCCGCAGCAACCGTGATCGACCCAGCCGTTGCTGGATTCCAACGGAGACGGGTCGGCCAGGTCGCCCTTGGTCCGCCGGCAAATCGCCGGCGCCGTCCACATCAGGGGCGCCACACTCCCGCCAGCGGCGCCGGCGTCACCCGCCGAGCCCGATCTCGGCCGACGGCGCGCCGTGTGACTGCTGGAACACCACGCGGTAACTCTCGAGTTCCCCGTCGCGCTGGAACTGGTGCGCGCAACCCCACAGGTACAACTGGAACAGGCGGTAGGTCCGCTCGCCGTAGCTGCGCACCAGCTCGTCGCGCGCCGCCTCCAGGTTACGCGCCCAGTGCTGCAGGGTCAGAAAGTAGCTGTGCCGGTCGTTGTGCAGCGCGACCGGTTCGAAGCGGGTGCGGTTCGCCGCCGCCAGCAGGTCGGGCAGGACCACCGGCGTGTGCGAGCCCGGGAACACGAAGCGGTAGGTGAACGAACTCACATGGAACTTCTTGCGGTTCGCCGCGAAATCCATGTACAGCCGGCCGCCCGGCTTGAGCAGGCGGCTGAAGCGCGCGAACAGCCGCCGGTAGTCGGGCAGGTGCTCCATCACGCCGAGCAGCACGATGGCGTCGTACTGGCGCGCCGGCGCATGCGCGAAGATGTTCTCGTTGACCACCTCCAGCGCGCACGGCAGCGCACACGTCACGCTCCAGTCGCGCAGATAGGCGTACTGCTCGGCCGAGAGCGTGAGCATCGTGACATCCACGCCGCGCGCGCCCGCATGGCCAGCGAACGACGCCCACCCCGCGCCCACGTCGAGCACATGGGAGCCGGCCGACAAGCGGCAGGCGCGCAGGATGTAGTCGAGCTTGTTCTCGGCCGCGTCCTCGAGCGGCTGCTGGTCGTGCGCGAACAGCGCCTGGGAATACAACCTCAGGCGCCGGTCCAGGAAGGCGAAGTAGAAGTCGTTGCCGTAGTCGTAATGCCGCGCCACCCAGTCCCGGTCGGAGCGCAGTTTGCCGAACAGCAGCGGTCGCAGGAAGCGCCACAGCGAATGCATCGGATGGTGGTCGGACATGATCTTGCGCAGGTCGAGCGCCGCCAGGAAGTCACCCGCCAGGTCGATCCGGCCCTCGACAAAGGCCTGCGCGACGGCCAGCTCGTCCAGCGAAGCGATGGCCCGCAGCGACGCCGGTGTGCGGGCGCGCAGCGTAAACGCCGGGCTGTCGCCCCCGATGCGGTGCACGCTGCCGTCCGGCAGTTCCAGGCCGAACGCCGCCATCGAAAGGTTTTTGAGGCGGCGTCGGAGTTTGCGCACCACGGCCGGCTCGCCGCCGACCGGCCCGGACACCGTGGTTGCGGCCTCAGGCACAACCACGGATTTTTGCGAAGGCTGCACCATCACCCCCTTTGTTGTTGTCGGGCGCTTGTCTTGGCCGCGATGCGTTGGAACCAATGTGAACCGCCACTCTAGCATCGACGGGGCGGAAAACGGTATCCGTCGCGCCGCCCCGCGTGTACGATAGCGCCGCGACCACCCGCTCGGCCACAAGCATGGTGTGAAGGACCGTCAACATGAAGTGTCTCCGTTGCAGCACGGACGTGCCTCCCGTCGCGAAGTTCTGCCCGGAGTGCGGCGCCAGCCTCGCCAACACCTGCCGCGCGTGCGGCGCGCCCAACGCGGCGGGTCACAAAAGCTGCAAGCGATGCGGCGCCGCGCTCGCGGCTGCCGCTGCCTTGCCGCGCGACGACACCCAGGCTGCTGCCCCGGAGCACTACACCCCCAAGCACCTGGCCGCGAAGATCCTCAGCGCGCGCCAATCGGTGGTTGGCGAGCGCAAGCAGATCAGCGTGTTGTTCGCCGACATCAAGGGATCGATGGAGATGCTGGACGATCGCGATCCGGAAGAAGCGCGCGCCATTCTGGACCCGGTGCTCAAGCTCATGATGGAAGCGGTGCATCGCTACGAAGGCACCGTCAACCAGGTCATGGGTGACGGCATCATGGCGCTGTTCGGTGCGCCGCTGGCGCACGAGGACCATGCCGTGCGGGCGTGTTATGCCGCGCTGCGCATCCAGGAGGCGGTGGTGCAATGCGCCCGGACCGTCAAGCGCAGC
>JANLQZ010000781.1:0-2096 GCA_031368125.1 Betaproteobacteria bacterium | reverse complement strand
GCCGCCGTGTTCAACTCGTCCAGCGTCGGTTGTTTCGCGGGGTCCGCAGCGGCCGCGGCAGCCGCCTGTTCGACCTCCTTGTGACCGAACAACTTCTGGCCGGCATCCTTGATGAAACTGAACATGCCCATGGTGAACTTTCTTTTTGCGGATTGATGAAGATGCCGGCGCGACCGGGGTCGGCGTGGCCGGTGGAATACTGGTGCGGATGGCAATTCGCACCGCTCGGGTTGGACTGTAAACGCAAACTCCGTTGAGCAACCCGGGTTGTTGAAACCGTTGCAGCACTCCCGGCTGCCATAGCTGGCTAATCTTCGCCTGTCACGAACCGTCATCAGAATCGATGGAGTTCGCGCTCAGTTCACCGCGGCCTGGCAGGGTAGGCGGTGCCGGGGCTGTGGGCCAACAACTCCGGCTACCCGTCGCGCCGGGTCGAGTGAGATAACGTCGCCCAAGAGTGCAGTCAGTTGCAACGTGCAGTCAATGCACGGGCGAAGCAAGTTCCATGGAAAGAGTACCGCGCCGATCACCAACAGTGTTACCCATGCGGTTCGGCGAACGACAACTCCGCCACCCTTTGGGATCATGTTTCACCGACGCGTCGGTGCTGCGGGTGCCGCTGCCACTGCGCGGAGAGGGCCTTATTCGATTTCAAACCCATGGTCTGAGAACTTCAGGGTCCTGCTGTTTTCCGTGACGACGCGCACGATCTGGTCGGATGCGCCATCAGGAATTTCAGCTTCAATCTCGATCGTCACCCTTACCGAGGCGCCCATCAGGCCGGACAGATGCGAGATCACCTCTTCAGCGATGCGGCTCGCATCACGCCCGACGCGCGCAGTGTCGAGTACTGCCGTGCCATGGAACCGTGTTGGCTTGGCGGTGACTATTGGTGGTGTGGAGCCGATTGGGGTGTCACCTGGGGCCGTTGGCGCTTGCCCGGTTCCTGGGCCAGGTGTTTGCCCCGGATTGCCCGCAGCTGCCGGTGCGGCGCGCTCCGCATCGAGTTGCCCGCTGGCCACATCCGGTTTTACCAACAGGCCCGGCGCGTGGGGATCGTTCACCGCCACCACTTGCCCACCACGCAACCCCTTGTATCGGCTTGCATCGTTGTCGTAGCTATCGGCATATCCAAAGCTGTCTTGCATCCAGGTCAACAGGCTCACGCCATCGCGAATCGCGTCCAACAGAACATGCGAGTCCTGCAATCGGGGCAGGTACAGATACCGTGCAAAGTCTTCAACCAATTGCTTCACGGCCACATGGTTGCCACGCCAGAGTGGAATGCGGTCCAGCTCCATGCGCAGGCGCGTCGATCCGAAGCTGGTCAGGTAATGTTCATCGGTGCGCAGCTTCTTGCTGGCGCGCACGGCCAGGGCATCGGTGCCGGATAACCGAACCGCCTCCCAGCTGACCGCTGCTTGCGGAGTGGCCTGCACCGGCACCAGCAGCCATTGGTAGGTCTCCGGAAGCCGGGCCAACACGGTGCCGTCGGCGGCCGTGCGCTGGGTTTCGGCCTGGGTCACCTGGTAAGGCGACAGGTTGAGTTGCTCCCGCTCTTTCAGGATCGACTCCCACGCCAGATATTTGCGCACCGCTTCATCCAGGTCTTGCATGCGCGTCTTGTCCGCTGCCAGAAACACCAGCGTATTGCGGTACAAGCGCGGCGTATTGCCACGCGTTTCCAGAATCGCTTTGGCGGCAAGTTCGGCGGCACTATGGCCTTCGCGGCTGTAAGAGTGGTTGATGCCCAGCACCACCAGGCGCGCCTCCAGATCGTCCGGCACGTCGGCGCCGTTGTGCGGCATCGGGTGAATACGCTTGAAGTCTCCCTTGCGCTCCAGGTCCTTGCGCAGGCGCTGCTCCAGTTCGTGCGCCACCTTGTCCGGTTCGCGCTTGAACTGCTCCGCGCGGTCCTCCGCCAGTTTGGTCACCGTGGGCTGGGTCGAATACCAATAATGCGGCCCGTCCTGGTACAGGTACGTGGCAGCACCGGCCATGCGCCGTAGTGCGTCACCAAACACCGCCGGAGATTCGCCCGGCATCACGCAGCCCAGCTTGACCCTTCTGTCCTCGATGCCCTTGTGCGCGGCCGC
>JANLQZ010000760.1:0-3799 GCA_031368125.1 Betaproteobacteria bacterium | reverse complement strand
TCATTCGGGAATGCAGGGCGGTCGTTAAACTCCAAGGTGTTGCCATCACAGCCTGGATTGTCCCCGAATGACCACCCCCGCCCGCGTCGTGCTCGTCACCGGTTCTGCCAAACGGCTGGGCCGCGAGATCGCGCTGGCGCTGGCGCGTGATGGCTGGCAGGTGGCTGTGCATTACCACGATTCGCTGGAAGACGCCGGAAAGACCAGCGCCGAATGCGCCAGGTTGTCGGGCACCAGCGCCGCCTTTCGGGCCAACCTGGCCAACGAGACGGCGGTGCGCAACCTGTTGCCGCGCGTGGTCGCGCAGTTCGGGCGGCTGGATGCGGTGGTCAACAGCGCCTCGACGTTCGAACACGACACAGCGGCCAGCTTCGGTTTTGCGGCGCTGGAAAAACACATGCGCAGCAACGCGGGCGCCGCGATCCTGTTGGCGCAGGCGCTGCATGCGCACATCCGGGAACGGCACGCCGCCGCGGCAAAGGCCGGTGACGGCGGCGCTGCCGAGCGCGCCGCCGTGGTGAACCTGCTCGACCAGAAGTTGTGGAACCAGAACCCGGATTTTTTCAGCTACACGTTGTCCAAGGCGGCGCTGGAAGCGGCCACCACCATGCTGGCGCTGGCGCTGGCTCCGCATGTACGCGTGGTCGGCGTCGCTCCAGGACTGACGCTGACCAGCACCTTGCTGACGCCGGAGCAATTCGATCTGCGCCACAAGATGGCCCTGCTGGGGAAATCGTCGACGCCGGCGGACGTCGCGTCGACGGTCCGGTTCGCGCTGGAGAACCAGTCCATCACGGGTACCACGCTGCTGGTCGACGGTGGACAGCATCTGATGCGCTTCGAACGCGATTTCTCGCTCATGTGAGCGCGCCGGCGCCATCCATCGATCCGAAACGGCCAGCCATGATCCATCCCCGCGGCACACAAATCCTGACGCTCACCGGCTTGCGGTTCGCGGCCAGCCTGGGCATCCTCGAAGTCGAGAAAAACGGACCCCAGCCGATCCAGGTCGACGCCGAGCTCAACCTCGGAGCCCAGGCGCTGCACCCGGTGGACGACGAGAACAACCACGTGCTGGATTACCGCAAGATCCGGCAGATCATCATCGACGAATGCACCTCCGAACATGTGAATCTGCTCGAGACGCTGATCGGCAAGCTGGCGCGCCGGCTGATGCAGTTGCCCGGCGTGGTGGGTGTGCGGGTGAAGATTGCCAAGCTCGAGATCTTCGATGACTGCGAAGTGGCGATTCGCGTGGAGACGGGGCAATGGTGATGGAAGCGGCATGGACCGAACCCGAAATCGCGGCCGCCCGGGCGGACTTCAAGATCGAACGCGAAACCCACAAGCTCGAAAAGCGCCTGTGCCGCCAGGTCGGGCAGGCGATCGTCGAATTCAACATGATCGAAGCCGGTGACAAGGTCATGGTGTGCGTGAGTGGCGGCAAGGACAGCTACGCCATGCTTGACATCCTGCTCAAGATGCGCGCACGTGCACCGGTGCATTTCGACCTGGTCGCCGTCAACCTCGACCAGAAGCAGCCCGGCTTTCCCGCGCATGTGTTGCCGCGTTACCTGGAGCGACTCGGCGTGCCGTTCCATATCGAGAACCAGGACACCTACTCGATCGTGAAACGCGTCATCCCCGAAGGCAAGACCATGTGCAGCCTGTGCAGTCGCCTGCGCCGCGGCATCCTGTACCGCGTGGCGGACGAACTCGGCGCCACCAAGATCGCGCTGGGCCACCACCGGGACGACATGTTGCAGACCTTCTTTCTCAACATGTTTTTCGGCGGCAAGCTCAAGGGCATGCCGCCCAAACTGGTCAGCGACGATGGCCGGCATGTGGTGATCCGCCCGATGGCCCACGTGGCCGAGAAGGACCTGGTGCGCTGGGCGGCGCACCGCCAGTTCCCCATCATCCCCTGCACCCTGTGCGGCAGCCAGGCCAACCTGCAGCGCAAACAGGTCGCTCAGATGCTGCGCGAATGGGAAAAGAGCCATCCGGGCCGGATCGAGAGCATGTTCTCGGCGTTACAAAATGTCGTGCCTTCGCACTTGATGGATGGAACCCGCTACGACTTCAAGTCTCTAAAACCCGATGGTGTCGCAAACCAGGATGGCGACAAGGCCTTTGACGCGGATGGGCTTGCCATTGCGGCAACGCAAATGCCGCAGGTCGTGCGCTTCGACACTTGAACGGTACCGTGCCGGCCGGCGCGGCGCGACCCGGTTTTTAGGGAGTACCCAATGCAGATCACGTTTGAGCAACGGTCGACGATGGCCCGCAGAGTCTGTGGTGCGATGGTGAAGTCGACAACCGTCATGCTTCTGTCAGCGGTGCTGTTGGCCGGTTGCTCCAGCATGCGCATCGTGGATTCCGATGTCAGCGCTTTTGCATCGTCTGCGATCCCGGCCGCCACGACGCCCGCCAGCTACCGTTTCGAGCGCTTGCCGTCGCAGCAGGCCAGGGCCGAAAGAAGCAGCGCATTCGAAGCCCTGGCCGAAACGGCTCTCGCGCGCGTGGGCCTGCGGCGCGATGACGCGGCGCCGCAATACGCGGTGCAACTCGACCTGCGCACCTTCCGCGACCCGCAGGCACCGTGGGACGACGGGCGTTATGTGGCAGGTTATGCAGCGCCGTTCCCGGTGGTGACCCGTTACGGCACGGTGATGCATTACCCCTCGCTGTCGATTTTCGTGCCGGAATTCCCGTATTACCGGCGCGAACTCGGGCTGGTCCTGCGCCGCACGAGCGACCACCAGGTGGTGTTCGAAACCCGCGCCAAACACGATGGCCGCTGGCCAGATGACGACGCCGTGTTGTTGGCCATGCTCGATGCAGCACTGCGCGATTTCCCGAATCCGCCGCCCGGGTTGCGCCACATCGTGATCGAAATCCCCCGCTGAGCGGGGGAGTACGTGCCCGTCCTGCCGTGCTCCGGCCAGAGTGCGGTTCCGGGGCCAGCGCATATGCGCGCTGCGGCTTGTCGCGGCTATGGATGTGCGGTGGATCACACCAACGACCGCGGCGGCATCTGCCACCCCGGGTTGGCCCCCGGGGTCCATGGCATGCGCGGCAAGCTCGCCACGACATCCCCTGTGCCGTGCCATGGCGAGCCATGCCAGCCCATAACGTCTGAAACCCTCCATAGAATCACGCGATGGAAGCAACCCGCATCATCGCTGTACGCCACGGGGAAACGGCCTGGAACGTGGACACTCGCATCCAGGGACAACTCGACATCGCACTCAACGAAAAAGGCCGCTGGCAGGCGCAGCGGCTGGCGCGCGCGCTGGCCGCGCGCGAACCGATCGCGGCCCTGTATTCCAGCGATCTGCTGCGCGCCTGGGACACGGCGCAATCGATCTCCGACTCGACCGGCCTGCCGGTGGTCACCGAGCCCGCATTGCGCGAGCGCAGTTTCGGCAAGTTCGAAGGCAAGACCTTCGCCGAACTGGAGGCCGGCTGGCCGGCCGAGACGCTGCAATGGCGCCAGCGCGACCCCGACTGGGCGCCTCCCGACGGTGAATCGCTGGTACGGGTGCGCCAACGCGTGTTGGCGGCTGCCGACGCGCTGGCAACACAACACGTCGGCGAACAAATCGTGCTGGTCGCACACGGCGGCGTGATCGACGCGTTGTACCGCGAAGCCGCAGGTCTGGATATCCGCGCGCCCAGAACCTGGACGCTGGGCAACGCCAGCATCAACCGGCTGCTCTGGACGCCGCAGGGTTTGACCGTGGTCGGTTGGGCCGACACCTCCCACCTCGACGACGAATGGCAGGACGAGGCCACC
>JANLQZ010000702.1:0-10829 GCA_031368125.1 Betaproteobacteria bacterium | reverse complement strand
CCCACCTGTCGCGGGTGACGATTCGATGCTGCTATACTCGCGGCTCTCGGACATCCTTAGGCGCGTAGCTCAGCTGGTTAGAGCACCACCTTGACATGGTGGGGGTCGTTGGTTCGAGTCCAATCGCGCCTACCAAGGATCACAATGCTTGATGGCATCTTCGGATGCCGTTTTTATTGGGGCATGGGCCAGTTGCCGTCCCCGGCATGCCGGTCGCTGCGAGGGTTGAAAATTGGCGGTCGATCCGCTCCCCGCGCCTGGCCATCCTTCGCCACCTGGATGCCGCGTTCAGGGTAAACCTCGGGGTGTCGCCGACGCGCCCTGCCTAGAATGTGTTGCACTGCAGTACAACGTAACCGGCGGCAGTCTGGTGCAAAGGAAACCCGCAATGAACAGCACGAATCCCGAGGGCCCGCGCAAGGCCCAAAGGGTGATCAAGAAATACCCCAACCGGCGCTTGTACGACACCGACTCATCGACCTACATCACGCTGTCCGAAGTCAGGCAACTGGTGATGGATTGCGAGCACTTCGTCGTGCTGGATGCAAAGACCGGCGAAGACCTCACGCGCACGATCCTGCTGCAGATCATCCTCGAGCAAGAGGCCAATGGCTCGCCGATGTTCACGGCGCCAGTGTTGTCCAACATCATCCGCTTCTATGGCCACACGATGCAGGGATTCATGGGCGGTTACCTGGAAAAAAACATGCAGACCTTGATGGATCTGCAGGCCAAGCTGGGCGAACAATCCAAGGTGCTGACGCCCGAGTTATGGACGCAATTCATGAACATGCAGTCGCCCCTGCTGCAGGGCGCGATGGGGAGCAGCCTCGAGCAGTCCAAGGCACTGTTCACGCAGTTTCAGGAACAACTGCAAAAACAAGCCGAACAGGTGCTGGGTACGTTCGGCATCAAGCGCTGAGCGGCATGCCGGGCTGCCACATGAAGACGTTTCGGACAGGCCCGGCTTGCAGCCAGGTCGGGTCGTATCTAATACAAGGATGAAAGAAGTTCTTAGTACTATCAACAAGGCCCCCAAGGTGGGCTTCATCAGTCTTGGCTGTCCCAAAGCCCTGACCGATTCCGAATTGATTCTGACCCGACTCAGCGCCGAGGGCTACGAAACCTCGAAAACCCTCGTCGGCGCCGATCTGGTGATCGTGAATACCTGCGGCTTCATTGACGACGCGGTCAAGGAGAGCCTCGATTCGATCGGCGAGGCACTGGCAGAAAACGGCCGGGTGATCGTGACCGGATGCCTGGGCGCCAAGTCGGGACCGGATGGCGGCAATCTGGTGCGCAACGTGCATCCCAAAGTGCTCGCCGTGACTGGTCCGCACGCGACCCAGGAAGTGATGGATGCGGTACACGCCAACCTGCCCAAGCCGCACGACCCTTTCACCGATCTTGTGCCCAATTCGTTTGGTATCGCAGGCATCAAGCTGACGCCCCGCCATTACGCCTATCTGAAAATCAGCGAAGGCTGCAACCACCGCTGCACGTTCTGCATCATCCCGTCAATGCGAGGGGACCTGGTGTCACGGCCGATCGGTGAGGTGCTCAACGAAGCGCGTGCATTGTTTGACGGCGGCGTGCGCGAGTTGCTGGTGATCAGCCAGGACACCTCTGCCTACGGCGTGGATGTCAAGTACCGCACCGGGTTCTGGGACGGCAAGCCGGTCAAGACGCGCATGCTGGAACTGGTGCGGGCGCTGGGCGAACTGGCCGATCCCTACGGTGCTTGGGTGAGGCTGCATTACGTGTATCCCTACCCGAGTGTGGATGAGGTCATCCCGCTCATGGCCACGGGGCACGTGCTTCCTTACCTGGACGTCCCTTTGCAGCACAGCCACCCGGATGTGCTCAAGCGCATGAAGCGCCCGGCCAGCGGCGAGAAGAACCTCGAGCGCATTCTGAAATGGCGCGAGTTGTGCCCGCAAATCGTGGTGCGCAGCACGTTCATTGCTGGATTCCCGGGCGAAACTGAAGCGGAGTTTTCACATTTGCTGGATTTCATGCGGGAAGCGCAAATCGACCGCGCGGGCTGTTTTGCCTACAGCGCGGTGGAGGGTGCGGCGGCCAACCAGATTCCCGGTATGTTGCCGATCGAGCTGCGCGAAGAGCGGCGTGCGCGGTTCATGGCGGTGGCCGAGCAGGTATCGGCGGACAAGCTGCGCAAGCGTATCGGCGCGACGATGCAGGTGTTGGTGGACGCGGCGCCGGGGTTGGGGCGCCGTGGCGGGGTCGGCCGCAGTTATGCCGATGCGCCCGAGATCGATGGCCATGTTCAGCTGCTGCCGCCTGAGAAGATCAGCAAGACGCTCAAGGTGGGTGAGTTCACGCGCGCACGAGTCGTCGGGACGCAGGGCCACGACCTCGTCGCATTGCCTGTCTGACCGGAAAATGGTCAAAAAAAAGCCGCTTCATTTGCAGCGGCGTGTCACAACAATAATTGAAATGGTGCCCAGGAAGGGACTCGAACCCCCACGATGTTACTCGCTAGTACCTGAAACTAGTGCGTCTACCAATTCCGCCACCTGGGCATCTCAGGAAAGAGAGAGATTGTATCAAGAATATTAGTCCGACCAGCGGCTTGCTGGATGAAGTTGAGGGCACCATCAACGGCCACCGGGATGGTCATGGTTTTGTGTCGCGTGATGACGGCGAGTCAGACATTTACCTGCCGCCCAACGAGATGCGCGCCGTGTTGCACAAGGACCGGGTCAAGGTGCGCATCGTGCGCAGTGACCGCAAGGGACGGCCAGAAGGTCGCGTGGTGGAGATCGTGGAACGGCCCAAGCTTCCGATCATCGGCCGCCTGCTGCAGGAGGGCGGTGTATGGCTGGTCGCGCCTGAAGACAAGCGGTATGGCCAGGACGTACTGATCCCCAAGGGGGCGACCGGCACGGCCAAGACCGGCCAGGTGGTGGTGGTCGAACTTGTCGAGCCACCAGCCCTGTACGGGCAACCGGTGGGCCGGGTCAAGGAGGTGTTGGGCGAAATCGACGACCCCGGCATGGAAATCGAGATCGCGGTGCGCAAGTACAGCGTTCCGCACGAGTTTTCCGACGCGTGTATTGCGCTGGCTCGTACCCTGCCCGACAAGGTGCGTCCGCAGGACAAGAAACACCGGGTGGACCTGACGGATGTGCCACTGGTAACCATCGACGGCGAAGACGCGCGCGATTTCGACGATGCGGTGTATTGCGAGCCCGCGACGATCGGCCGCGGCAAGTCGGCCTCCAAGGGGTGGCGGCTGCTGGTGGCCATTGCCGATGTCAGCCACTATGTTGAAACCGGCTCGGCGATCGATGTCGACGCCTATGACCGCGCCACCAGCGTGTATTTCCCGCGCCGCGTCATTCCAATGCTGCCGGAAAAGTTGTCGAACGGCCTGTGCTCGCTCAACCCCGAGGTGGAGCGGCTTTGCATGGTGTGCGACATGCTGGTGTCCGCTGACGGCGAGGTCAGCGCCTACCAGTTCTATCCGGCCGTGATGTGGAGCCATGCGCGTTTCACCTACACCGAGGTCGCCGCGATCCTTGCCAATACCAAAGGGCCCGAGGCTCTCAAGCGCAAGGACCGCGTGGCGGATCTGCTCAACCTGCATGACGTTTATCGCGCCTTGCAGTTGGCACGCGGGCGGCGCGGCGCGGTGGACTTCGAAACGGTGGAGACGCAGATTGTCTGCGACGAGGGCGGACGGATCGAGAAGATTGTTCCGCGGACCCGCAACGACGCGCACAAGGTGATCGAGGAGGCGATGCTGGCAGCCAATGTATGCAGTGCCGACTATATTTTGCAGAGCAAGCATCCCGGGTTGTACCGCGTGCATGAGGGCCCGACAGTCGAGAAGAAAGAGATTCTCAGCAGTTACCTCAAAGCGACCGGCGTGGGACTGGGCATCAGCGACAACCCGAAGCCGGCCGAGTTCCAGGCCATTGCTGTTGCGACGCGTGATCGTCCCGATGCGCTGCAGATCCATTCAATGTTGCTGCGTTCGATGCAGCAGGCGATCTATACGCCGACCAACAGTGGCCATTTCGGTCTGGCCTTCGACGCGTACACCCATTTCACCAGCCCGATCCGGCGTTATCCGGATTTGCTGGTGCACAGGGTGATCAAGGCCATCCTCGCCAAGACCAAGTACCAACTGCCGGCATTGCCCACGCCGGGCGAGGCACACGCCAAGTTGTCGCGCCGGCTGGAAAAAGGCCTGGCGTCGCGCGTCGCCGAGCCGGGCGAGAAGCTGCGCAAGCCAAGCGTCGAAAACCTGGCCTGGCAAGCCGCGGGACTGCATTGCAGCGCCAACGAGCGCCGCGCGGACGAGGCCAGCCGCGATGTGGAGGCCTGGCTCAAATGCAAATACATGCGCGAGCATCTCGGCGAGGAGTACGGCGGCGTGGTGACGGCAGCAACCAGCTTCGGGATCTTTGTCACGCTCGACGCAATGTATGTCGAGGGGCTGGTGCACATCACGGAACTCGGCGGGGAATATTTTCGCTTCGACGAGGCGCACCAGGAACTGCGTGGCGAGCGCACCGGGATGCGCTACGCCATCGGGACCCGGGTCAGGGTGCAGGTCAGTCGCGTCGATCTGGACGGACGCAGAATCGATTTCCGCCTGGTACGCGAAGGCGACGAGTTGCTGGCGCGCGCCAGCAAGGACAAGGGCGTCGCCCATGACGTGGCGCCGCGCGCACCTCGCGACGAACTGGCGCTGGATGTTGCGCCGCAGAGAAAATCCAGGAAGATATCGGAACCGATGGGCCGCAACCGCAAGGGGGTTGGTCGCGAGAGCAAGGCGCCGATAAGCAAGCCCGCGGCCAGCAAACGGGGTCACAAGTCGCGGCGCTAGACGCCGCTGTGGGCCACGCGCGCCGCGCCCCAGCCACTGTTTTCAGGAGTCGAATTGCCATGTCATCAGTTTCTCGCGTCGCTTTGGTAACGGGCGCCGGCACCGGCGTTGGCAAGGCGGCCGCCCTGGCCCTTCTCAAGGATGGATACCACGTCGTACTGGCGGGCCGGCGCAGTGCGCCGTTGCTGGATGTCATCGCGCTCAGTGGCGCCGACGCGCGCGCGCGCGCGATTCCAACCGATGTCGCCGACCCGGACGCCGTACGCGCCCTGTTTGAAGATACCGTTGGCGCGTTCGGGCGGCTCGACGTCCTGTTCAACAACGCGGGTGTCAATACGCCGGGAATCCCGCTCGAGGACCTGACGTTGGCGCAGTGGCGTAATGTCGTGGACATCAACCTGAGCGGCATGTTCCTGTGCATACAGCAGGCGTTTCGTGTCATGAAGGCGCAGTCGCCAAGAGGTGGACGCATCATCAACAACGGCTCGATCTCGGCGCACGCGCCCCGTCCGAATTCGATTGCCTATACGGCGACCAAGCACGCGGTGACTGGATTGACCAAGTCCGCTTCGCTCGATGGCCGCAAATACGACATTGCCGTGGGCCAGATCGACATCGGCAACGCGGCCACCGAAATGGCGCAGCGCATGGCCACCGGCGTCATTCAGGCGAACGGTGAAATTGCCATCGAGCCGCTGATGGATGTCGATATCGTTGGGCAGTCGGTGCTGTATATGGCCAACCTGCCGCTGGCGGCGAACGTGATGTTCCACACGGTCATGGCCACCAAGATGCCGTTTGCCGGGCGCGGCTGAGGGCTGCTCAGCTTTGCGGCTGCCCGGAGTGTGGTGGCCGCAGCGCGGCCGCCAGTGCGCTGGCGCTAAGGGCTGTGCCCGCGGGCCAGTTGTTCGCGCACAAGCCGTGCATGTAGACGGCCCTGCACGCCGCCGCGAATTCCGCCAGCCCGTGGGCCAGCGCCGCGCCGATCGCACCGGCCAGAACGTCGCCAGTACCTGCGCTGGCTAGCAGGTAGTTGCCGGTGGGGTTGATACAGGGTCTTTGCCCCGGTGAAGCAATCACGGTCCCCGACCCCTTGAGCACGACGGTGCATCCATATTGCTGCGCGATCCGGCGCGCCGCCGCCAGTCGATCGCCTTGTACCTCGGCCGTCGTGATTCCCAGCAGTCGCGCGGCTTCGAGCGGGTGGGGTGTCAGTATGGTGCGCCAATGCCGCACCGATCGCGCACGCAACTGGGCCTTCAATTGGTTGTCGATGGCGATCGCGTTGAGGGCGTCGGCGTCCAGCACCAGGCTACTTGCGGTCGACAATGTTGCCGGCAACACGGCGCGAACGGCGTCGCCGCCGCCACAACCGCAGACGACCGCACTGTGCTTCATGTCCAACTGCCCGACACGACGCACCATGAGTTCGGGCTGCGCCCAATCGACTGTCATCGCCGCGTCGTCCAGCGGCGCCATGAACACCCGTCCCGCGCCGCAGTGCAGCGCGGCCGTTGCGGCAAGCAGCGCCGCGCCCACCATGCCGGGCGCGCCACCGACGACGGCAACGTCACCGAAACTGCCCTTGTGCGAGGTGTGTGGCGGGACCTGAAACGCAGGTGGGCCCATGAGCGAAGCGCAGGGTGCCGCGACGTCAGGCAGGCCGTCGGCCATCAGGTCCACTTGCAGTTCATCCAGCCACGCCTGCGCGCTGGCGTCCCGG
Organism: Betaproteobacteria bacterium; assembly: GCA_031368125.1. Lineage (GTDB taxonomy): Bacteria > Pseudomonadota > Gammaproteobacteria > Burkholderiales > Burkholderiaceae_C > CAISIP01. The sequence goes on along the minus strand of JANLQZ010000702.1, from coordinate 4,248 downwards.
CCGAAGGCGGTAAACAGGCCCGGTTTGAGCGTCAACAGACACAGTGTGGCCGAGGCCCGGACGCAGGTCGGCCCAGCGTGGCCCGTGTCCGCGCTCAGGCCGGTGGGCATGTCCACCGCCAGGATCGGCGCGCCGCCGCTGTTCATGTGGCTGATCCACTGGGCCATCAGTCCGTCCGGTGCGCGCGTTGCGCCAATGCCCAGCAGCGCGTCCACCGCAAGGTCGAACTGGTCGGGAGGTTGCGCGGTGAAATCCACACCTGCGTCAGCGGCATGGCGCCAGGATGCGACAGCATCCGCAGGAGAGCGTTCCGGGGTACCCAGCCAGGTCACGACGACCTGTTTGCCATACGTGTGCAAATGCGCGGCGGCCTCAAGCCCGTCGCCACCGTTGTTTCCGGGGCCGGCGGCAATCCAGACCCGGCGTGCGTGCGGAGCCAGCGCCAGTGCCAGTTTCGCGGTCGCCAGGCCGGCGCGCTGCATGAGCGTATGGGCTGGCAGGCGTTGCGCCGCAAGCTGCTCGATACGCCGCGTGGTTTCGATGTCGAACAGTTGCCAGGCGACCTGTGGATCAATCTTTCGCATGCTTCTGGCCACCTGAAAACATCCAGTTCAAAATTCGAAGGTTTCGCCTTCACACGCGAGACGGATTTCGGGGTCACCCGGTTGCGACGGGCTGGCCAGCAGTTCTTCGCCGAAGGCCAGTTCGAGCGCGTCATCGCTGCGGGTTGGCTCGTGGTGGGTGCAGAACAGCACCCGGGCCCGTGCTTGCCGCGCATAGGCGAAGCTCGACCCGAAGGTTCCGTGGCCCCAGCCCTGTTTGGCCGCGTATTCATTGGCAGTGTACGAACTGTCCGCGATCAGGACGTCGACGCCACGCATCGCGTCCGAGATGGCATTGGCTTTCTCGTCCACGAACTGCTGGTATTCGGCATGCTCTTCATCGGCCGGGGCATAGATGTTGTAGGGGGGTTCGTGGTCTCCGGTGAAAAAGACCGACTTGCCCGCGCTTTCGATGCGGTAGCCAAAGTTGATGACTGGGTGGTTGAGCAGGAACGGAGTCACCGTCGCCGTGCCGATCCTGAACTCCTGTCCGGGGGTGAGGGTGACATATTCCATCCGCGCTTTCAATTCGGCCTCGCGCACCGGAAAGTAGCTGTATTGCAACTGCACCGACATCACCTGTTCGATCCCGTTGCCGGAAACCGGGTCGAACGCGCCGTGTAGCCGCAGCACGTTGCCGGGTATGAAATTGGGCACGAAAAAAGGCAGGCCCTGAATGTGGTCCCAATGCGAGTGCGTGATCAGCACATTTGCGGTCAGCGGCAGTTGGTTCAAAAGGGTTTGCGACAACGGGAAGATTCCGGTTCCGGCGTCGATGATGATCAGTTCTTCCGCGTCGGTCCGGATTTCTATGCAGGTTGTGTTGCCGCCGTAACGAACCGTTTTGGGCCCGGGCGAAGCGATCGAGCCGCGAACTCCCCAAAATCGGATTTTCATGCAGTGCCTTCCAATCTTTGAGAACAGTTCCGCTTCCTCAAACAACGGCGCGAGATCGCTGGTGAACAATATTACCCTGTCCAGCCACATCACGAGGGCGACCGGCCGCAAAGGGCGGCAGTTCGGATACCAACAACTTGCCGCCAAAGCACGACTCGAGCTTTTTGTCGACCTGGCGGGCCGCGAGGACACCGGCGGTTGTTCGCGGATCCTGCGGGTCGGCCCCATGCTGGTTGGGGCGGTGTCGACGATGGCCGGGGCAATGCGCCACTTTTCGAGCAGCATCGCGCCTGCGACCGGGTGGTCTGTGCCCAGCGCCGCACGTGTTTCCAGGGGCAGCGCCGTGCCTCGGGCGCGGCTGGTCGGCGCCACCCGCCAGAACTGCCCGGGCACGGAGTGCGCCAGCACGCGCTTGCCCAAGTCGCGCAGCAGCCCCGGGGACGAGGCAATCCAATGGCTCGGCATCGCCGGCGCGGCGCGACAGTTGCCCGGCGACCCCAGTGGCAGCAAGTGAATGCGGCAAGTACCGGTGCCGGGTGATGCCGAACGCGTCGTGCCAGGGCGGCATCCCCACGGCAGGCATGTCGAATGCAAGGTTGCTTGTGCCATTGAAGCCGGGGCAGATCACGGCATGGCGGATCGAACCAGTGCGCAGGAAGTCTGCATCAAGTGGACACCACGACCATCCGGTGCTTCACGGTCAGCACTGGATCCTTGTCGATGACCTGGACCAGATCCCTTGGAGTGCTGCGCGCGTCCAGGGTCAGTTCGACTGTGCGTGGCGCCCCACTCGAACGGGCGGGCATGTGCTCAGCTGCGGCAGCCGGCTCGTGTGCAAGCGGCTCGGTGATCAGGTTGTTGAGCGCGGTCCGGGGATCGGAGTTATTGGGGCGACCGGTCACCGGGGCCTGGCTGGCCTTCGACCTCAGGTTGCGCGACGGTGGAGGTCAAATCCCTGCATGTCGATTTCGGGCTGGTGGCCGAGTACGAGGTCCGCCAGGGCGCGCGCGGATCCGCATGACAAGGCCCAGCCGCTGGAGCCGTGTCCAAGGTTGAGCCACAACCCAGCAATGCCGCTGGGACCGATGATCGGAGGGCGATCCGGCAGCATCGGGCGCGCGCCTTTCCACTCCTGGACTCCATTGACGCGGCTTGCTGCACCGGGAAACCAGTCATGCAGCACCTTGTACAGGGTCTGGATCGCTGCCTGGCGTTTCTTGCCCGGCAAGCCACCCAATTCGGCGCTGCCGGCAATACGGACCCGTTGTCCGATGCGCGCAATCGCGACCTTGTAGTGTTCGTCCATCACCGCACTGCGCGGCGCGTGGAGCGGTTCGCCGATCGCGGCGCTGAGGGAGTAGCCGTAGACCGCCACTATTGGGATCGTCAATCCCAGGGGTTTCAACAACGGGGCTGCGCCGACGCCGGCACATAGAACGACGGCGTCGAAGGGGCGTGCGGTGGTCTCACCACGGACGCGAACCGCAATGGCGCCGGCGTTCTCCACACATTGGACATCGGTGTTGAACTCAAAACGCACGCCGGCCCTTTGCGACTCGTTCTTGAGCATCATCGCGAATTGGCGGCAGTTTCCGACTTCGTCGCCAGCAATCTGGATCGCCCCGGCAAAGGCGGTATCGGGGTTGAGTGCCGGCTCGACCATTCGGGCCTGTGTCGGGTCGAGCAGCTGAAAGGCCACGCCGGCGTCGCGCAGCACCCGCAGGCCTGGTTGGGCGATCGCGCGATCGCGCTCATGGCGCCACAACACCATGTAGCCCTCGCTGCGGTCGTAATTCAAGCTCAGATGCGCCCGGATTGCGTGCAGCCGGGTACGACTGTAAAACGCCAGCCGCTGTAACTGCGCCCGGTTTGCCTGGTAGACATCGAGCCGGCAGGCGCGGTACCACTTCCAGGCCCAAGCGAGTTCTGCCATCGACAGCGGCATGCCAAGCCGCGCACTGGCGTGCCGGCGCAGCAACTGGCGCAGGACCTTGCCAGGCATGCCGGGTGCCGCCCAGGGCGTCACGTATCCGGGCGCAACGATGCCGGCATTGGCAAAGCTGCCTTCCTCGGCGGCTGCGCCGCGTCGCTCGAACACTGTCACCTCATGGCCGTCACGACCCAGTTCGTAGGCCGTAGTTACGCCGATGATGCCGGCGCCGATGACTGCAATTTTCATGGATCCCTTGATTGTCGATTGCTTGGTGTGTTGACTTGTCGCACGGCGATTCGCCCGAATATGGAGGTTCGACCGGTGCATGCCAGTCGCTTCGGGTGTGGTTCAGCATTGTGCGATTGGCGACCGCGCATCTCACCATGCCTACCGGTTGACCCGACCGCCCCAGCGCGATGCGGACCCCCATTCTTCTCGATCCTGTTGGTTCACCGAAGGTCCATGCTGGCTGGGGCTCGGGCTCCGCCTGGCGCGTGCTCTGCAGAGGAGAAAGCCATCGATGGCTGGACCATGCTGTGTTATAGTCCTTGGGTTTCGCTGGGCGGCCTTGTGCCGCTCGGTTGCAAACAAATCGCAAACCGGGCCCATCAAGGTGTTTGCGCCGGTGCGACGAGTCCCTGCCAGGCATGGAACTCCGCACAGGCTGCGAATGGCGGACCGGATTTTAGACCCAACCTTTGGAGTTAAACATGTCAGTATCCATGCGTGAAATGCTGGAAGCCGGGGTCCATTTCGGACATCAGACCCGGTTCTGGAATCCCAAGATGGCGCCGTATATCTTCGGCCATCGCAACA
>JANLQZ010000698.1:0-12640 GCA_031368125.1 Betaproteobacteria bacterium | reverse complement strand
CAGCGGGCCGTAGATGATGTAGCTGTGGCCCACCACCCAGCCGATGTCACTGGTGGAGAAATAGGTTTCGCCGGCATTGCCGCAAAAAATATGCTTCATGCTGGCCGCCAGCGCCACCGCATAACCACCCGTATCGCGCTGTACGCCCTTGGGTTTGCCCGTGGTGCCGCTGGTGTACAACGTATAACTCGGGTGCGTGGCGTCGACCCATTCACAGGGCACCACGGCATCCAGGTGGGTGCGGCGCAAATCGTCCCAAAGATGGTCGCGGCCGGCTTGCAGTTCCATCGGCGCCAGCCGCCGGTCGACCATCAATACCGAGTCGGGCTTGTGGCTCGACAATCGGATCGCCTCGTCGAGCAGCGGTTTGTATTCGACCACCTTGCCGCCGCGCGAGCCGGCGTCGGCGCTGATGATCAACTTGGGCGACGCGTCTTCGATCCGCGAGGCCAGTGAGCCGGATGCGAATCCGCCGAACACGACGCAATGGATGGCGCCGATACGGGCACATGCCAGCATCGCGAATGCGGCCTCGGCGATCATGGGCATGTAGATCAGCACCCGGTCGCCTTTCTCGACTCCCAAGCTGCGTAACGCCGCCGCCATGCGCTGCACTTCGGCGTGCAGTTCGCGAAACGAATACACCTTTTCCTGACCGGTCTCGGTCGATACCGCGATCAGCGCGGCCTGCCCGGCGCGCGCTGCCAGATGCCGGTCCACCGCGTTATGGCACAAATTGGTGGTGCCGCCGGCAAACCAGCGCGCAAAGGGCGGATTGCTGTAGTCGCAGACCTGCGCCGGCTGCTGTTGCCAATCGACCAGCTTGGCCTGCTCGGCCCAAAAGACGTCGCGCTGTTGCAGCGACTGGCGGTGGAATTCGGAGTACGAGGGCATGGTGTTCCTTCCTGGGTGGCATCGAAGTCTGATCCGCCGTGGCGTTCAAAGCATGGGTCGTGCGCCCTGCGCCTGTCGAAGGGCCGCGGGGCCTCGACCAGCGCACCGTGAACGGATTTTGTCCGGGGCGCACGCCGTGTGGTCTGACAGACTGATTGTGGGCGCTGAGCTTTCAACAGGCTGACTCGATGCCCGCCTATTTGGTGAGCTTCTGCTCGCGCAGCTTGCGTGCGATGCCGCAGTAGCCGTCCTTGAGCAAGGTGGCGTCCCATTGCGCCTTGTCCATGAACTTGGCGTCGAGTTCGGCGGCCGCCTTGTCACCCAAGGACTTGCGCACCAGTTCGATGTTGCTCTGGTATTTCATGACGTCGCGCTTGCAGACGTCCACCACCAACGTCGGCGCATCCATCGACGCCGAATTGCCTTGTGCGACGACGCAGCCCCATGCGACCGCCAACAGGGTCCCGGCCCATAGGCCCCGACCGACGTGATTGCCCGTTTTCATTTGTATGCCGATCTCGAGACCCGTTGACCATTGAAGGTTCTGGTTCGGGTCCAGTCTAGTCCCTGAGTGGCAATCCCGTCAGCCCGACCCACCGAGCAAACGGTGGAACCAGGCAAGGCGGCGTTCAATCACGCTCGCGCAACCGCATTTTCAACCCAACCGGTGCCATGGTGAAAGACAAATGCTCCAGCGGCTCGGAACCATCCGCCGTGCCGATGCTGACGATGTCGAAGGTGTTAAGCAGCATTGCGACCGCCATCTTGATCTCGAGCAGGGCGAGGTATCTTCCCGGGCATACCCGGGGGCCCGCGCCAAAAGGCATCGACACGCGCTTGGCCGAACTTGCCGCGCGATTGCCGCCGCCGTCGTCCAGCCAGCGTTGCGGGTCGAATGCTTCCGGATTCGGAAAATGGCGTTCCTGCAATGTATCGTGGCGCATCACCAGCCACAGCATCGTGCCGGCGGGTAGGTGCACATCGGCGATGCGGCTATGGCGCAGCGCCTGCACCACATTCAACGGGCCCACCGGCTTGAGCCGCATGGTTTCGTGGGTGCAGGCTTCGACAAAGTCGAGCTGGCCGATTTCTTCGTGCGTGAACACATGGCCTGCACCGCCCTGCCCGCCAGAGCCGGCCACCCGGCGCACCTCCTGTTGCGCGGCGTGCATGACCTCGGGGTTGCGATGCAACAAATGCAACATCCACGCCAGGGTATTGGCGGTCGTGTCTTCGCCGGCCAGCAACATCGTCAGGACATTGCCAGCGACATCGCGATCATCCACCGCACTGTCAACCTTGTCCGCGGCAACCAGCGTGGCCTCGAGCAGGTTGCCCGGATGCTGACGCAACTGCGGATTGGCCGACATGCGCGCGCGGGCCTTGGCAATGAACTCCTGCACCGCGGTATTGACCGCAGCCACTTCCCGCTCGAGCCGCCGGTCCGCCGGCAGCCTGAAATGGCGCCAATACGGGTAGGGCGACAACATGCGCCGCGCGACGGCCGGGAATATCTTGTCCAGATGGTGCTGGATCACCACTTCGTCCGATTCGAGCGTATTGATTTCAGCGCCGAAAGCCAGCCCCGCGATCGCGTCCACGGTAAAACGCATCAGGTCGGCCTGCAGGTCGATCGCGGATCCGCTGCGCGCGGCCAGTTGCCAGCGCCCGGCCAACCTCTGTGTCACCCTGCTAAGCGATGGGAAGTAGGCCCGTACATGGCCCGGGTCGAACCCCGCCATGACCATCCGGCGCTGGTGGCGCCAGGCATCCCCGTTGGCACCAAAGACCCCCGGCGTCAGCCCCATCTCGCGCCACACGATCTCGAGGCGGGGCGGGCGCCGGAAGCCGTCCGGCCGGTCGCGCAGGATCGCGCCTATGGCTTCGTGGTCCGCAACCACCACAAAACGCGTCGGGCCAAGGTGCATCTGGAACCATGGCCCATAGCGGCGACACCACTGTTCCACTGTCTGGTGGACCCGCGCGCGGTCGAGTTGGAACAGGTTGCCCACCAGTGGCCACCCGCGCGGACCAGGCAGTGCATCGATGCTGCGCAGCGCCGACGACAAGCGGGGTTTGGGTGGGGCAATGACGTTCGTGCTCATGGAATAATCAAAAGGACAGTTGGGCCGACGGCGCTGCCTGCCAACAGTCCATCAGCGAACGCTGACCAGCAGAATCGTAGCATCGAGCCCGAGAAGCAACCAATGTCCCTCACGCCGCTGACCGCGCAGCCACCAGCGCTCGAGTTCGAGCCCCGATGGCGTGTGTTGCATGGAACTGGCTACGGCATGGGCCAGCCGGTGATGCTGGGAACGCTGCATCTGCATCTGCGGCCAGGGCGAACTGTAGACCTCGCCGCGCTCGATCGCGCGATGCTGCAACTTGTTCCCGAGCCGGTGCCCGACGAAGGCGCGGCACTGACCACCGAGATCGCGCTAGCCCAGCGTGCGCTGCATTGGGCCGCTGTGGTCCAGCGCCATGTGAACGTACCGGTATTCAAGTCGGGGCATGTTTGGCAATCGGCCAACGACGGCGGGCTGGTCAAGCTGCATATCGCCGTGCCCTACGCGGCGCCGCAATCCACGGGCGACGCCCTGGCGTGGGCAGGCCAGGCCATCTCCAGTTTCATGGCATGTGGCGAGTTGTCGCCCCATGGCGCACAGCGCGCGCTGCAAGACTTCGAGCAGCTGCTCGCGTCGCTGCAGCCGTTCAAACTGCAGGGAGTCAACAACTTCCGGTTCCTCGAGGCGGCGCAGACACTCGACATACCCTGGCGGGCGGTGGTTCCGGAGGTCTATTGCTTTGGCAGCGGACGGCACAGCCGCTGGCTGGAAAGCAGCTACACCGACAGCACCTCTGTCATCGGCACGCGCATCGCACGCGACAAGGTCAAGACCGCGATCGTCCTGTGCCAGGCCGGGTTGCCCGCGCCCAGGCATGCCCTGGCGGCGTCAGCGGAGCAGGCGGTACAACTCGCCAGGCAGTTGGGCTACCCGGTGGTAGTGAAACCAGCGGACCGTGACCAGGGGCTAGGCGTGGCAGCCGACCTGCGCGACGACAACGCCGTGTCGAGGGCATTTCACGAGGCCTCCAAACACTCCGCCAATATCCTGGTGGAAAAACACTTCAACGGCAACGACTACCGATTCACGGTGTTCAATGGCCGGGTGATCAAGACCGTCTCCAGACTTCCGGGCGGAGTCACGGGTGACGGCGTGCTCTCAGTCGCAAGCCTGATCGACGTCGCGAAGCACGATGACCAACGGGCCCGACGTGCGCGGGTCCGTGGTCGCGACCTGCTCGAACTCGATCAGGAGGCACTGGAATTGCTAACTGAAAATGGCATGTCACCCCAATCGGTGCCAGCCGTTGGCCAATATGTCCGACTGCGCCGCCGGTCCAACGTCTCGGCCGGAGGAACACCGTTTCCGGTCACGCAGCAGATCCATCCGGACAACCTGCGTTTGGCCGAGCGGTCGGCCGCCGCCCTGCAGTTGGACCTCGTCGGCGTCGATGTGATCATGCAGGACGTTTCCCGCTCTTGGCTCGAGTGCGGCGCCTTGATCTGTGAAGTCAACGGGCAACCCCAAATCGGCGCGCTCACCACACCCGGCATCTACGCCGATATCCTGCGCGAAATGCTCCCGGGAAAATCGCGTATCCCGGTGGCATTGGTGGTGGGGCTGCCCGGACGGGCCGAGCAACAACTGATGCAAATCGGCCGGGACATGGGCATCGTCGTCGGTTGTGCATCCACCGACGGCGTCTGGCAGGGGCCTGAGCGACTGACTGGCGTCCAACCCAATGCATTCCTGGCCGCAAAAATACTGATGGCGAATCGCGCCTTCGACGCGGCCATCGTGGTGATGACTCCGGTTCAGATCGTCTTGTCCGGCCTGCCCTTCGACCGTGTCGATGTGCTCGTGCTGGCCGGGCCGGCAACGTCATGGAATGCGTCGGAACTCAAGGACATGTGGAGCCTGGCTTTGCCCCATATTGCGCAGGGCATTGCTGCCCCGGCCGACATGGCTGGCTGGTTACCAGAGCCGCAAGAGCTGCAGCATCAGGGCGTCGAGGTGGGTTGGTACGCCGGTGATCTGCCATCCATGGCGCTGGCAGTGGCCGGCTGGTGGCCAGCCTGAACCAGGGCGCCGACGGCGTGTGACCGATTGGCAGGCAAAATACGCATCGGCGCACCCAAGGTAATTGTGATCATCATGCGACGTAGAAAACTGCTCGGAACCGCAGCACTGCTGCCAGGCTGCATCAGCCTTGGCCTGGAGGCCTTGGCCGCCACGCCAGAGGGCCTGGTGGCGTTGCAGGATCTGCGCTTTATCGTCTCCAGTCTTCCGGGTGCCGCGCCGGATCTGATCGCGCGGGCCTTTGCCCAGGCACTTGCCCAGTCGCACAAGTTGGCGGTAACGATCCTCAATGTCGAAGGCGCGGCTGGTGAGATCGCCCTGCGCCGCCTTGGCACCGAACCGCCGGACGGCCGGACCTGGATGCTGGCGCAAGAAAGCATCATTACCATCAACCCCAGCTTCTACCCCCGCAACTCGAACGACATACTGGAAGAGATATTGCCGATCGCCTTGGTCGCAACCAGCAACTTCTATGTCTTGGTGCGCAGCGACGACCCGATCGCGTCGTTCAAGGATTTCCTGCTCGAAGCGCGCTCCGCGTCGCTGCCAATGGCTTACGGCTCGGGCGGGATCGGTTCGTTGCACCATCTGTCGATGGAGGGGCTTGCCACGGCCTTGGACCTCAAACTCCTGCATGTGCCCTACAAGGGCAATGTCCGGGCCACGCAGGCCCTGGTGCGAGGCGACGTCCGCATACTCGTGGCTGGAACTTCAGCGTTATCGCTGGTCGAAACTGGTCGGCTACGGATGATTGCGATTTCCTCTGCCAGGCGCACGCCGACCTATGCTGAAGTACCGGCGCTGGCCGAATTCGTGCCCGGTTTCCAGGCGACCAACTGGTTTGGCTTCTTCGCCAGAAAGGGTGTGCCAGAGCCGCTGCTGAACGAAATGCGCGGCCTGCTGCAACGCGCGACCGAAGGCGAGGAGATGCGCCGCACGATCAAGGAGCGCGGCAATATCGATCCTACCTATCTGACCGGGCGCGCCTTTGGCGATCTCATCGCGAGTGACCGATTGCGCTTTGCGGCGATTGCGCAGCGTTCGTCGGCAACCACCAAAAACCAGTGACAGCCCGATGAACCAGCCGGGCACCCTTCCCAACCTTCTCGTCGAGCCATTGGCCGACAGCGCCCCCCTCGCCTGGCGCTGGGCAGCCCAACACTGCGTTTCCGACACCAGCGGCAATTCGTGCGCGAGTTACCACGGCTTGTGGCAGTACCTGCGCCTGATGAAGCTCGGCCCGGCGCTTGGCGGCCATGCCCCGGAGTACCTGCGGGCGATGACAGAATTGGCGCTGGTTTGGGAAAATTGCAGAAGTGGTGCATCTCGGCGCCTGCTGATTTCGGGTTGTGCCGACTATTCAATGCTCGCCCATGTGCTGCACGCTTTCCGCTGCACACCATCGCGACCCGCGATCACAGTACTGGATATTTGCCCCACGCCATTGAAATTGAACGCGTGGTACGCGCAAGCATTGGGACAACCGATCGAGACCGTGTGTTCAGACCTGTTGGGTCATCGCCCGCTGGATGGATATGACCTGATCGTCACAAGCAGTTTCCTCGGTTATTTCAGCCCGGATGTCAGGCCCCGTCTGTTCGCAAGCTACGCGGCCATGTTGCGTCCGGGTGGCAGGCTGGTGTTTTCCAACCGTTTGCGACCCGGCTCCGAGTCGCTGCCAACGGCTTTCTCGGAACAACAGGCCCGGCGCTTTGCCGACAAGGTGGCCCTGTCATGCAACGCCTTGCCGGCGCAGGCGACATTGCCAGAAGACGCCGCGCGCCAAATGGCACTGGCCTACGCCGGCAGCCGACACCCCTACCCGGTCAATTCGACCGACACCATCCGCCGGCTCGCGATCGATGCCGGCCTGCGCTGGATCGAGGGCCACCATGTTGCGTCAGCGCCGCTGCAGCCAGGGCTCAGCGGCCCGACCCTGGGGGACGGTTCCGACTTTCTGTTCGTGACACTGGAAAAGTGACGACGCGTTGATCTGTGTTGGCGTTTTTTGCTCGCGCGATGTCGCGCGGTATCAGAGCGTGATCCGTACCACGACGCGGCCACGCAGCTTGCCGTCCATCAATTCCTGCGCTTTGCCGATCGCCTGCTCCAGCGAAACCTCTTCCACCATGGCTTCGATGTGCGCCGGATCGAGGTCCCGTGCCAGGCGGTCCCAGGCACGCTGGCGCTTGTGCAGCGGGGCCATCACCGAGTCAACCCCGGCCAGCGTCACACCACGCAATATAAAAGGCATGACGGTCGTCGCCAGATCCATGCCCTGCGCCAGTCCGCAGGCGGCGACGACTCCGCCATACCGGGTTTGCGCCAGCGCATTGGCCAGCGTGTGCGAGCCGACGGCATCCACCACACCGGCCCAGCGCTCTTTCTGGAACGGTTTTCCAGGGGCCGTCAGGCTGGCGCGATCGATTACTGTCGTAGCGCCCAAAGCCTTGAGGTAAGCCTCTTCGGCTGCCTTGCCGGTTGCGGCAACCACGTTGTAACCGAGCTTGCCGAGCAGCGCGGTCGCCACGCTGCCAACGCCGCCGGTAGCGCCGGTCACCAGTATTTCGCCAGCCTTCGGCGTGACGCCGTGGTCCTCCAGCGACAGCACACACAACATCGCGGTGTAGCCAGCCGTTCCAATTGCCATCGCCTGACGTGGACTGAAGGCTGCCGGCAACTTCACCAACCAGTCGCCCTGCAGGCGTGCGCGTTCGGACAGGCAGCCCCAACGGGTCTCCCCTGCCCCCCAGCCGTTGTGTATGAATTTGTCGCCGGCCTTCCAGCCAGGGTGTGTCGACGCGCTGACCGTGCCCGATCCGTCGATTCCAGCCACCATCGGCCAAGTTCGGACCACCGGAGACTTGTTGGTAATGGCCAGACCGTCCTTGTAGTTCAGGGTCGAGTATTCGACCTTCACCGTGACATCGCCGGCGGGCAGTCCGGCCTCGTCGACGTCGCAAACCTTGGCCGTGAAAACATCGTCCTTGTTGAGCAAAATCGCCTTGAACATAGAAGTCCTTACAAAAAAATGCGTGTTGTGGATGTGGCGTTGTGCGCAACAGCCCGGCTGCAAAAAAGCCCAGATATCGCGCGGCCGGCATTTCGGCGCCAAGCCGCAAATCCCGTTTCGACTGTCGACCGGATTCGGTGGATGCTATCAGGGTGCGAACCGGCCCGATACACACCAGTGGCCCTGAATATTTCTTGATACCTAATGTTTATATTAAATAAATCAACAACTTACGAATCATACTTAACTTGACTTATAACAAGTCAACGATTATCCTGCAATGATGCAGTTCAACAAGACCACGTGGGCAATTTCAACCTGGATGCTCACTGCGTCGATGGCGATGGCGGCACCAACGGACGACATGGTCAGTTTCCTGGCCGACAAGGGATTGTTGACCCAACTTGGCGATCAAATTGGTCATGTGGGTCATTCGGTGGGCGAGAAAGCTTCTGAGTTGGTCTTCAACGCCATGGGGTTTCTTGGCGTGCCATACCGGCGCGGCGGCAACACGGTAGAAACCGGCTTCGATTGCAGTGGTTTTGTACGTGCGATGTACCAGCAAACGGTCGGGCTGATCCTGCCTCGCAGCGCCGACCAGCAGGCGACAGCCACCCAGACCATCGACAAGGGCGAGCTTCGACCCGGTGACCTTGTGTTTTTCAACACCATGCGGCGGGCGTTCAGCCACGTAGGCATCTATATCGGCGACAACAAGTTCATCCACTCGCCCAGGTCGGGTGCTGAAGTGCGGGTCGAAGACATGCGTCTGGGCTACTGGCAAACGCGATTCAATGGCGCGCGCCGGGTGGAAACTGCCGCCACCCAGCCCTGACGGCGCTTGCCGACAGCGCGCTCATGCCAGACGCGGTGGTTGGCGGCATCACCCGGTAATCTGCCCACCTCAACCGGCGCATGGTGCACTCAGGTTGAAGCAGCCTTCGGTTTGCCCGCCACGTAACGGGCGGCGCGCACCACGCTGAGAATGGCGCGCACCACGACGTCCGGCCGATCCTGGTGAACATTGTGGCCGGAATCATCCAGAACCTTGATTCGGCCCAGCTTGGACATCTTCGCCATGCGCTGCTGGCTTGCGGCCCATACCTTGCTGAGACCGCGTGGCCACTTGCTCGTCGCATTGCTTTGTGTCAGTACGATCAGTGGCACAGCCGGAAACTTACCTGCCCGGCGGGTCTGTTTCAGGGTCAGCGGAGCGGCCTGAAGTTCGGCGCGCGCGGTTGGCGACAACATGGCAAGCAATGCCTGGGGCGGTTCGTAGAGCAGCCTGGGAACGCCCAATTGCCGGCAACGCTGTGTGAACTCCGCGTGCCGCGCGTCGACCAGCACCACGCCGGCAACCTCGTCAGGGAAGCTTTTCGCGTACAGCTTCATGAATGTGCCGCCCAATGAATGGCCGACCAGCACATACGGCGGCGCGATACCCTCGGTTTGCAGCATGGCCCGCAGTTCAAGCACTATCTGCAGGCCATCACGCGACTGATCCGACGCCTCGCTTTGCCCGTATCCGGCCCGGTCATACACGACTGCACGGGTCGCGGCGCTGACGCCATTGAATACCGGCCCCCAGGTTCTTTTGCCGTGACCGAGCCCGGACTCGAACACCACGGTCGGCGACCCATGGCCCGCCACGACGATCGAACGGATTCCCATCGGTGTGCGGCTGAAGGTCGCATGCGGCAAAGTGGCGGTTTGGGCCGCCGGACGGCGCAACACCCGTTGCAACAGCGAGAAGCGGGGTTTCGACGCGGCCTTGTTGGGCTTGTCCTTGGCACGCTGCAATGTCTTGTTGCCGGTGCCGGCCTGGCTTGCCAATTCCGCGTGCGACGCATCGAACCGCCCCAACAGACGCAGCTTGGTTGCCATGCTTATCGCCGTGCCGGCGGCAGGTCGGTGCAGCTGCCATGCGCCACCTCGGCCGCCATGCCGATACTCTCACCCAGTGTCGGATGGGGATGAATCGTCTTGCCGATGTCCACCGCGTCGGCGCCCATCTCGATCGCCAGCGCAATTTCGCCGATCATGTCGCCGGCATGTGTGCCGACCATGCCTCCGCCCAGGATCTTGCCATGGCCATGGGCCTCGGCCGAGTCGTCAAACAGCAGTTTGGTGAAGCCCTCGTCGCGCCCATTGGCGATCGCCCGGCCCGACGCGGTCCAGGGGAACAAGCCCTTCTTGACCTTGATCCCTTGGGCCTTTGCCTGGTCTTCGGTCAGTCCGACCCAGGCCACTTCCGGGTCGGTATACGCGACGCTGGGAATCACGCGGGCATTGAACGCCGCGCTGGCCAACTGCGGGTTTCCCTGCAACTCGCCGGCAATCACCTCGGCCGCGACGTGCGCTTCGTGAACCGCCTTGTGGGCCAGCATCGGCTGGCCGACGATGTCGCCGATGGCGAAGATATGCGGTACGTTGGTCCGCATCTGAATGTCCACGTCGATGAAGCCGCGTTCGGTCACCGTGACACCGGCCTTGTCGGCGCCTATCTTGTTGCCGTTCGGCGCGCGACCCACCGCCTGCAGCACCAGGTCGTAGGTTTGTGGCGCCGGGGCCGCACCGGCACCGTCCGCGGCGGCGAACGTGACCTCGATCCCGGCCGCCGCAGCCTTGGCACCAACGGTCTTGGTCTTGAGCATGATGTTGTCAAAGCGAGGCGCGTTCATTTTTTGCCAGACCTTGACCAGGTCCCGGTCAGCGCCCGGCATCAGCCCGTCGAGCATTTCGACCACGTCGAGTCGGGCCCCGAGGGTGCTGTAGACGGTACCCATCTCCAGGCCGATGATGCCGCCGCCCAGGATCAACATGCGCTTGGGCACTTCCTTGAGCGCCAGCGCACCGGTGGAATCGACGACACGCGGATCGACCGGCATGAAAGGCAGCCGCAGGGCCTGTGACCCGGCAGCGATGATGCATTTGCGAAACGCGATGGTCTGCTGCTTGCCGGTCTTCTCCTGCGCCGATCCGGTCGTTTCCTCCACTTGCACGTGGTTGGGACCGACGAACGCGCCATAACCCCGGACCGTGGTGACCTTGCGCATCTTGGCCATGGCCGCCAGACCGCCGGTCAGTTTGCCGACCACTTTCTCTTTGTGGGTGCGCAGCTTGTTCAAGTCAACTGTCGGAGCCGCAAAACTGACACCCATGGATTCGAAATGCCGGACTTCGTCCATCACCGCGGCCACGTGCAGCAGCGCCTTGGAAGGAATGCAGCCCACGTTCAGGCAGACGCCGCCCAGGGCGCTGTACCGTTCGACGATCACGACTTTGAGTCCCAGGTCCGCGGCCCGGAACGCGGCCGAATATCCGCCGGGCCCCGCGCCGAGCACCAGCACGTCGCACTCGAGATCAACCGCGCCAGCAAAAGCAGCGGCCGTCGCCGGGGCGGTCACGCCCGCCGCAGGTGGCGCTGCAACCGCGGGCGGCGTCTGCCCACCAGACGTCTGCCCACTGGAGGAGGCCGGCGCGGCTGCGGCAGTCGCCGGTGCAGGGGTTGCTGCGGCCTGTACGGCGTCGAGCAGAAGAATGACCGATCCTTCCTTGACCTTGTCGCCGAGCGCCACTTTCATTTCCGTGACCACACCTGCGTGCGAAGCCGGAATCTCCATCGACGCCTTGTCGCTCTCCACCGTGATCAGCGACTGCTCGGCCGCGATCGTGTCTCCAACCTTGACCATCAATTCGATCACCGTGACCTCTGCGAAATCGCCGATGTCAGGGACTTTGACTGCTACTTGTGCCATGTGAAGTTCCTATTGTTCAATTGCATCGTGAACCGGTCAACCGGGCGACCTGCATGCCGATCGAACTCGCCCGCGAGGAGCGGGCCGTGATGTCGACGACACCCGCCCGGCCTTGCGCGCCACCGCGACCACCGGCATCCACATCCTGCTACAGCAGCACGCGACGGAAATCGCCCAGGATCTGGCCAAGGTAGACGTTGAAACGCGCCGCCGCCGCGCCATCGATGACACGGTGATCCCAGCTCAGCGACAAAGGCAACTTGAGGCGCGGGACAAAAGCCGATCCGTTCCAGACTGGCTCGGTGGTGGACTTGCAGACACCCAGGATCGCGACTTCCGGGGCATTGATGATCGGTGTGAAGTAGCGCCCGCCGATACCACCCAGCGACGAGATCGTGAAGCATGCGCCCGTCATTTCGCCGGGGCCGAGCTTGCCGTCGCGCGCTTTTTTGGCCAGCTCGCCCATCTCCTGGGATATCTGCATGATGCCCTTCTTGTCGGCATCCCTGATCACCGGCACCATCAGACCGTTCGGCGTGTCGGCGGCGAACCCGACGTGGTAGTACTGCTTGAGTACCAGCTGGTCACCATCGATCGAGGCGTTGAACTCCGGGAACTTGCGCAACGCGGCGACACAGGCCTTGATCAGGAATGCCAGCATCGTGACCTTGACGCCTGACTTTTCGTTCTCCTTGTTGGTCGAAACCCGGAATGCCTCGAGGTCGGTGATGTCGGCGTCATCGTGGTTGGTGACATGCGGGATCATCACCCAGTTGCGATGCAGATTGGCGCCGCTGATCTTCTTGATGCGCGACATGTCCTTGCGCTCG
>JANLQZ010000646.1:0-2625 GCA_031368125.1 Betaproteobacteria bacterium | reverse complement strand
GTACATAACCGAACTGGTCGGACTGCGGAAACGGGTTCGCTCCAGGCAGGCGCGGCCGCAGCACCGGCTCGCGGATCACACCACTGGCGACCAGGTTCTCCCGGCTGTCATAACGGATGCGAACGACCTCGCTGGGCTGTGATTGCAGCCGTTCGAAGCTGGTGCGGTAGACGACCGACGCCTCGCGCAGGCCATGGGCGGTGCCCAGTTTTGGCATCGGCAGGGCTTGCGCGCTGGCCTTGGCCTGGCGTTCGCCAGCGGCCAGGCCGTCCTGCGCCGCGGCGGCGGAGTCGGCCTGATTTTCGGCCAGTGCGCCTTCCTGTGCGGCATTACGCGCGGCCGACGCCTGTGCGTCCGCGGCCGGTGGCGCCGCAGGCGCATTGCCCAGGCGCGCCGGGGGTGGTGCCTGGTCGGACTCGTTGCGCCGCGAGTAGGCGGGTGCCGGCGCGAGCGCTTGCTGCGGCCTTTCGCGGAACAGCGCCACACCGATCACACCCACATGGTCCGGCCGGCCGGTGCGCGCCGCGTAGGACGCGCGGGCATCGGCGAACTCGAAGGCGGCCACTTCGTCGTTGCTCTTGCGCCAGCCGGTGATCTGGTACTGCCCGTGGGGAGCGAAGACATAACCGCTCTGGTCCCAGCCAGCGGTTTCCCCGCTCAGCACATTGACGCCGTCCACCGAGGTCACCGCCATCAGTCGTTCCCCAAGCCGGTTGCGTACCGAAATGGCGTAACGCGCGCCGGGCCGGCCGGCAACCCAGTACTCGCCGCGATCGTGGTAGACCGGCAAGCTGGCGCCGGAGTCGCGGTCCACGACCACCACGTCGGCCAGCCGCCCGACGGCGCGGGCCTGCATCGTGGTGCAGGCCAGCAAGACGCAAAGGCCCAAACATCTGAGTTCCATGACAGCTCCTGAAGAATTGGTAGAACTGACTGAAACGAACCAGGTCGGGAAATGGGGTTGACACGAGCGAAATAAATCCGGGCCCGGCCCCGCCGGTGGCGGCAAGCGGCACGCCAAGCCCGAAAGTCAGGGCTCAGGCAACCCTGCGCTGGAAGGCCGCAACCGCCTGTGGATTGACGCAGTTCGGCGGCACCGTGGCATGCAGCAGGTGATCGACCGCCGTTGCCGCCGCCAGGCCCATCGTGCGCATGCTGTCGCCGGTGATGCCCGCCACGTGGGGCGTGATGATGACCTGGTCCATCTGCCAGTAGGGGTGGTCATCGGGCACCGGAATGGTGTCGAACACGTCGAGTGCGGCGCCGGCCAGATGGCCGGATTGGAGTGCCTGCACCAACGCATCTTCCACCACCACCGGGCCACGGGCGACATTGATCAGGTAGGAACCGCGACGCATCCCGACCAGTTGTTGCGCGCCGATCAGACCGCGGGTCTCGGGCGTCAACGGGCCGGCCAGCACCACGAAGTCGCTGCTTTCCAGCAGGTCCGGCAGCGCGCGCCAGCGCACGTCGCCATGTGGTGCGGGCCATGGCGAACGGGTATGGGCCGACACCAGCATCCCGAGGCCAGGGCCACACAGGCTCGCAATCGCGCGGCCCACGTGGCCAAACCCGACCAGGCCGACGCTGCGGCCGTGCAGCTCGAAACCTGCGTCGGCAAAGGCGCGCGCGCCCCCCAGCCGGCACTGCGCGACTGCAAGCGCGCCGCCATCAGCGCGCTGCCACGGGCCAGCGCCAGCATGCTGCGCAGCACATGTTCGGCCACGGCAGGGGCGTTCACGCCCGGGACGTTGGCCACCAGCACCCCGTGTTCGGTGGCGGCAGCAATCGGAATCATGTCGACGCCGGAGCCGTGCCGCACCGCGCCCACCAGGCTGGGCGCGGCGGCGAATATGTCGTCGGGCAATCGGGCCCGCACCACCACCACCGCGCAGCCGGCGGCGCAGCGGCGCAACGTGTCCTGCGTGGTGTCGGGCGCCACCACCACCGCACCGAGTTCGGCCAGCCGGGCCTGCGCCTGCGGGTGGATCGGCTGCGTCAGCAGGATGCGCGCTGGCAGCGGCATGTCAGCGCCCGGGCTGCGTGTTCGCGCCCGGTTTTGCGGCACGGCTGGCAGCCGGCTTGCGGCGCACCCGGGCCGGAGTGGTGTCCTGCTGCAACTCCGAGAAGAACATGCGGAAATAGGCGTCCACACCCTTGAGGTGGCGGCGCAGCAGGCGCTGCCCGAGGTCGGCGTCCTGCGCCTCGATGGCGCCGTACAACTTCAGATGCTGCAGATGCGAGCGCCGGCTCTGGTCGGGTTCGTGGAAGTACACCAGGCGGCGCTTGCGCGACATCAGGTAGAACACGTTGATGAAGCGCAGCAACACGTCGTTCTTGGTCGCTGCGACGATCGCCTTGTGGAACAGCGGATCGAACTCGGCCAGTGTTTCGCCGCGCGCCATCGCCGCCTCGCTGTCGCGCAGGATCTGCTGCAACCGGTCGAGGTCGTCCTGGGTGCGGCGCAGGCACGCCAGGCGCATTGACTCGCTCTCCAGGATGCTGCGCAACTCGACCGCCTGCGCCACTTCGGCCGCCGTCAGCGGCATGTTGGTGTCGGCGAACAGCACCATCGCCTCGATGCTGCGCTCGGCCCCGTACGGTTGCAGGTAGACGCCCGACTTG
>JANLQZ010000635.1:0-2000 GCA_031368125.1 Betaproteobacteria bacterium | reverse complement strand
GACGGCGCGGCGGTGGCACCGCAAACGGCCGACAGCATTGCGGCGCAGCTGCTGCGCCACTTCCGTGGCCAGCATATCGGGCTGCTGGCGCCGCTGGTGATCAACCGCAAGGGCGTCTACACCGAACTGGCCGACTGGGCGCGGCCGCGCGGCTTCACGCACCTGCGGGTGGACGGCAACTTTCTTTCGACCACCGCTTTCCCGCGCATCGACCGCTTCAAGGAGCACACGATCGAACTGCCGGTGCAAAGCCTGGACGTGACGCCCGCCAACGAAGCCCAGCTGCGCGAGGCCCTGTCCAGTGCGCTGGTGCATGGCAAGGGGGTGGTGCATGTGCTGAGCGGCCTGACGGGGCTGCGCGCCGCGATGCTGGCCGGCACGCCCACGGCCGGCATCGGAACGCTGCAGGTGTTTTCGACCAAACGCGCCTGCCCGGTGTGCAGCACCAGTTACCCCGAGCTCGACCCGCGCCTCTTTTCCTACAACAGCAAACACGGCTGGTGTCCGGAATGTGTGGGCACCGGTGTGCGGCTGACCCGGGAGCAGCGCAAGGCGCTCGACGATTCGGTGCGCGACGACGACCACCATGGCCGCGAGCAGTCGTTCGCCGAGGTCGAGGTGGAAGACCTGGCGCTCGACGCCTGCCCGGCCTGCGCGGGCACCCGGCTCAATGCGACGGCGCGCGCGGTTCGGTTCGGTGCGCAGTCGCCGGTTTCCGCCGGGCTCGTCGAAGCCCAGGCCCAGGCTGGCTCGCACCGAGGCCGACCCGGACCGTACGGAGCGGTCGCCAACCAGGATGGAGCGGGCGTCGCGGTGCGCCCGGTGGCAAGCCCGCAGGGCATCGCCATCACCGAACTCGCGCGCCTGGGCGTGACCGATATCCGCCGGTGGGTGGAAGGGCTGCAGGTGCCGGGGCGCCTGAGCCAGCGCGAAACCGACATTGCGCGCGACCTGGTGCCCGAGATCCGCAGCCGGCTGCTGTTCCTGGAAGAGGTCGGGCTGGGCTACCTCACGCTCGACCGCGGGGCGCCGACGCTCAGCGGCGGCGAGGCCCAGCGCATTCGCCTGGCGGCACAGTTGGGCAGCAACCTGCAGGGCGTGTGTTACGTGCTCGACGAGCCGACCATCGGCCTGCACGCGCGCGACAACCGGATCCTGCTCGCGGCCCTGAAGAACCTCAGCGACAAGGGCAACACGCTGGTGGTGGTGGAACACGACGAGGACACCATCCGCCACGCCGACCACATCATCGACATCGGCCCCGGGGCCGGCAAACGCGGTGGCGCGCTGGTGGCACAGGGCAGCGTGGCCGGCATCATGCGGGCCGCCGATTCGCAGACCGGCCGCTACCTGCTGCACGCGATGCGCCATCCGGCGCAGCCCCGGCGCGACGTGGCCGGCCCCGGCCCCGGCCAGGTCGGGTCGACACAGGCGTGGCTAACGGTCGCGGACGCGACCCTGCACAACCTGCACCGTGTCACGGTGGCGGTGCCGCTGTCGCGCCTGGTGGCGGTGACCGGCGTCAGCGGCTCGGGCAAATCGACGCTGGCGCGCGACGTGTTGCTGGCCAACGTGTTGGCCGGCGTTTCCAGGCGCAGCACCCGGGCCGGGCGCGATGCGCTGGCAGCCGGCGAGCAGATCGCCTGGGTCGGCTGCGCCGCGGTCACCGGTTTCGAGACCATCGACCGCGTGCTCGAGGTCGACCAGACACCGATCGGCAAGACGCCGCGCAGTTGCCCGGCGACCTACATCGGTTTCTGGGACACGATCCGCAAGTTGTTCGCCGATACGCTGGAGGCGCGCGCCCGTGGTTATGCGCCCAACCGCTTCAGTTTCAACACCGGCGAGGGCCGCTGCCCGGGTTGCGAGGGCCAGGGGATCCGCACCGTGGCGATGAGTTTCCTGCCCGACGTGAAGGTGTTGTGCGAAACCTGCCGCGGCACGCGCTTCAACCCCGAAACTCTGGCCGTCAGCTGGCGCGGCAAGAACATCGGCGAGAT
>JANLQZ010000610.1:0-8050 GCA_031368125.1 Betaproteobacteria bacterium | reverse complement strand
CAGCAGCTGACGGTACCAAGGCCTCCTGAGGGGCCGAGCAAAACGGAGAACAAACATGCTGCAACCAGCTCGTAGAAAATACCGCAAGGAGCAAAAAGGCCGCAACACCGGCATTGCAACCCGTGGCAGCACGGTCGCATTCGGTGATTTCGGTCTCAAGTCCACTGATCGGGGCCGTTTGACTGCACGCCAGATCGAGTCGGCGCGGCGTGCGATTTCTCGCCACGTCAAGCGTGGCGGCCGTATCTGGATCCGGATCTTCCCGGACAAGCCGATTTCCCAAAAACCAGCCGAAGTTCGCATGGGCAATGGCAAGGGGAACCCGGAGTATTACGTGGCAGAGATTCAGCCAGGCAAGGTGCTGTACGAGATTGTCGGTGTGCCCGAGGAATTGGCGCGTGAAGCGTTTCGGCTGGCGGCGGCAAAGTTGCCATTGCGTACCACCTTTGTGGCCCGCATGATCGGCCAATGACGGCCGCCGCACCCTTTCGGAGAACACCCTGTGAAAACTACTGAACTACGCCAGAAAGACGTTGCCGCCCTGGAAACGGAAGTCAAGTCGCTGCAAAAAGCGCATTTCGGCTTGCGCATGCAAAAGGCCACGCAACAACTCAACAACACCGCCACGTTGCGCTCGACGCGCCGCGATATCGCCCGCGCGAAGACGATTCTTGCGGAAAAGAAGAGCGCGGCTGTTTCCGTGTCCCAAGGAGCCACAAAATGACGGAAGCCAAGGTATCCCTCAAACGCACCCTGATCGGCAAGGTGGTCAGCGACAAGCGCGCAAAGACCGTGACTGTGCTGATCGAGCGCCGAGTCAAGCACGAGCTTTACGGGAAGATCGTCGGGAAGTCGAGCAAATACCACGCCCATGATGAAAAGGGCGAGTACAAAATGGGCGACATGATCGAAATCACCGAAAGCCGGCCGATCTCGAAGACCAAGAACTGGGTTGCGACCCGCCTGGTCGAGAAAGCCGCTGCGATCTAGGCCCATCCGGCGATTGCGCGGCGACGATGCGAAAAGCGGCTCACAATGTGAGCCGCTTTGTTTTGGGTAACGACGCCACGTTATGGTGTCGGATGCCTGGTGCAACAGCCAATTACCAATTTGATTTTTTCAGGAGCAAGTGATGATTAAAGTAGGCGACAAACTCCCCGAAGCCACGTTGATGGAGTTTTCCGAGGTGGAAGGAAACGGCTGCAGCATCGGCCCCAATCCGGTGGCGACATCGAAGGCCACCGCCGGCAAGACGATTGCCCTGTTTGCCCTTCCCGGCGCATTCACTCCGACATGCTCGGCCAAGCACGTGCCTGGCTACCTGGAGAAGTTCAACGAACTCAAGGCGGCTGGCGTAGACGAGATCTGGTGCGTGAGCGTCAACGACGCTTTTGTGATGGGCGCGTGGGCACGCGACCTGAAGTCGGCTGGCAAGGTGCGCATGCTCGCCGACGGCGATGCCGCGTTTGCCAAAGCCACCGGCTTGACCCTGGACCTGACCGGCAAGGGCATGGGGTTGCGCAGCTGCCGTTATTCGATGCTGGTCAAGGATGGCCAGGTCGCCTCGCTCAATGTCGAAGCACCTGGCAAATTCGAAGTGAGCGACGCAGCTACGCTGCTCGCCCAGGCCCAGGCCTGAGTTCGACCAGGCTCAGAGCCTGGCCAGCAGGTAGTGGGCGCCGGGGATCGGATTATGGTAGTAGGGCGCGATTTCTTCGAAGCCGAGATCCCCATACAGCGCCCGCGCCGTTTCCATGTCGCTGAGCGTGTCCAGCAGCACCGAGGCATAACCTGCCTGGCGCGCGGCGTCGAGTATCGCCTCGACCAAGAGCCGGCCGACGCCGCGGCCGCGATAATCCCCGCGCACATAGAGCCGCTTCATCTCGCAGGCGTTGGGATAGTCGACGTTGTCCAGCGGACGCAAGGCACAACAACCTGCCAGGTCCGCTGCCACATGGGCCGTCAATAACGCGCCACGTGGCGCGCGGTACTCGCCCGGCAACGCTGCAACTTCGGCGTCGAAGCCCTGAAAACACAAGTCGACTCCGATCGCTTGCGCATACTCCCGCATCAGGCCGCGCACGGCGTTTAGTTCTTCGGGGCTACGCGGCGTCGCGAGGGTGATCATGGTGTGCCGGCCAGGCGGATTGCCATGCCCCCGCGTCAATGATGTTTTGCGCCATGGCGTCAAAGCCGAGGGTCGGGGCTGCGGTCATGGACGAATGCCCCGACCACGGTGGCAGGTGCCCGGCCTTGCCGAACCGGCGTCCGCGGCGCAATCCGGCGTCAGTCGATTGGAAACGGGATCGTGCCAGTAATACAAGAAAGCCAGCATGGGTATCGGTGATCGACATGGTACCCGGTTGTCCTGCGGCGGTGGCGCTGGATGCGCATCGACCCGCCAGCGCGGCTGGCCGAACCGGCGCATGCAGCGCCACGACGGGCACCATCAGGAGGTGCTGTTGAACACCAATGGCGCCCGCCGGGGACGATTCCCCAGCCGATCAAGAACCGCAGTGCACCGTGTTGCGCCGGAGACGACGGCGTTGTGTCGTGGGCCCATCAGCATGTCCTTGGGGAACATCGTTTCGTCAGGACTTTTGTTTGGCTAGGATGTCCGCTGTACCGGGCGCGTGCCAGAGATGACGCGGTGGTCCGGCGCGCTCGGTGTGCCATGATGTTGCCTGGTTCAGACTGCCGGTTGGCGCGACAGCGTGAGCCATGAAGTCGTGCTGCACCGGTTCCGTTTCGTGCATGCCGGTTCGACACCGCATGCAGGTACTTGGTTTGTAGGCGACAGCCCGATTGCCAGCTTTAATGACAAGTTCCAACGATGGAGTCCCCGATGCCAACCCACTGGCTAGTTCGCAACGCCGCTTTGCTTACATTCGCCGT
Source organism: Betaproteobacteria bacterium (assembly GCA_031368125.1). Classification (GTDB taxonomy): domain Bacteria; phylum Pseudomonadota; class Gammaproteobacteria; order Burkholderiales; family Burkholderiaceae_C; genus CAISIP01. The sequence goes on along the minus strand of JANLQZ010000610.1, from coordinate 5,155 downwards.
CACGCTGTGCACGGCCCAGACCCATGTCATTGCGCAAGGAAACGCGAAGGCGGGGGAATACGTCGCCAAAGCGGCTGGTTGTGTCGGTTGCCATACCGATACCAAGCCCGGTTCTGTTCCATTCGCGGGCGGACGTGCGTTGGCGACCCCGTTTGGCACTTTCTATGGGCCCAACATCACGCCACACCGGGAAACCGGTTTGGGTGCGTGGTCCGAAGACGACTTCCGCCGTGCCCTGCGCCGCGGTGAACGGCGCGACGGATCCCATTATTTCCCGGCATTTCCCTACCCGTCGTTCACAGGGATGACAGACACCGATATCCGGGATCTGTGGGCATATCTACGCAGTCTTGCGTCGGCGAATCACCCCAATCGCGAGCATCAACTCCGGTTTCCTTTTGGAATGCGTTTCCTGATCACATTCTGGAAATGGCTGTTCTTCACGCCTGGGCCATCCGTTGCGACCGCACAACAGGCCGGCGCCGTGAATCGCGGCGCCTATCTTGTCCGGGTGTTGGGACACTGCGGCGAGTGCCACACACCGCGAAACTTCCTGGGCGGACCGAAGTCGGGCAGCATGTTTGCCGGTGCCAAGATCCCTGAAGGAAAAGTGCCGAATCTGACGCCGACGCGACTAAAGAAATGGACCGACGCCGGCATCAAGGAATTTTTGGTGACCGGCACGACCCCGGGCGGAGATATCGCTGTAGAACCGATGAGTGAAGTCATCACCAACACCACGAGCCAACTGCGGGCCGAGGATTTGGCGGCGATCATCGCCTACCTGCGATCATTGCCGCCACTCCCCGAGCCATCATGAACCTGTCGCGCGGCCAACGCCGCGCATTTGCAGACGGCAGGCTGCAGTTGAAATCCCGATGCCAGTCGGCCTGCCCGTAGCCCGGGTGGTTCAGCTCTGTGCCAGCAGTTTCTCGATCAGCAAGTGCAAAGCGGCGAAGTCCGGTTCTCCCGTAAATTTCGCAACTACCTCACCGCGTTTGTCGAGGACGAAGGTCGTGGGGGTCAGTTTCACTTCGCCCCACCGGCGGGCGACAGTTCCAGTGTTGTCGATGGCAACCTTGAACGGCAATTTGCGGATTTCAGCGCAGTTCACTACAACAAAACTTGCCAATGCAACGCGTCCATGCAGCGCGGCAATACTTGTGCGCGTCCCATCGAGAAAGACGAAGACGGACTGGGGTGCGGCCGAAGTGCCGGCCGACAGATAGGTGAGCGCCCCGATTGCCAAGACCGTCGATGCTGCGGCAAGATAGGCGCTTCTTTTCATCATTCGGGAGTGTCCATGGATCGCAGACAGTTTGGTTCCGTTTCGGGTTGTTCCCTGGCCACCGTGTTGTGGCTCGCGCAGACGAAAGCACATGCGCTTTCATTGGGCGACCTCAGCAACACCGAGGCCTCGCAAGGACTCAAGACCGCGCTCGAAAAAGGAGCCCTCGCGGCAGTCAACCTGCTGGGCAAGACCGACGGGTTCCTTGGCAACGAGAAAGTTCGCATTCCTCTTCCGGGATTCTTGGAAGACGCGGCCAAATTGCTCAAGACCCTGGGCCAGGGCAAGCGCGTCGACGAACTGGTGACGTCGATGAACCGGGCGGCGGAGGCAGCAGTGCCACTGGCGAAGGATTTGCTGGTTGCTGCGGTGAAATCGATGACGGTGACCGATGCCAAGAAGATCCTGTCGGGCGGTGAAACCTCGGTGACCGGATTTTTTGCCGAAAAGACGCGCGAACCCTTGGGCGTCAAGTTCCTTCCGGTGGTGACCAAGGCGACCGAAAAAGTCGGTCTCGCAGCGAAATACAACCGGCTTGCCAGCAAGGCAGCGGGCATGGGGCTGGTGAAGAAGGAAGACGCAAATATCCAGCAGTACGTCACCGGCAAGGCGCTCGACGGCCTCTACTACATGATTGGTGAAGAAGAAAAGAAGATCCGCCAGGATCCGATCGGCACAGGCAGCGCCATTCTGAAGAAGGTGTTTGGCGCCTTGAAGTAGGTGGCCCGGGCCAGACGGTCTGGATCGTGCCAGCGCCATGACTGGCGCGCCGACGACGGCGTACAACCGCTTCCGTGGCGCTGCGGGCTGCGGGAGCGACCGGGCGCCGGCAGCATTCAGCGCCGGGCTCGCCGTTCTGGGGTGATCGACATCGGCAGTAGTCGCCGTGGTCGTCGACTGCGCTTTGGATAATTGCCGGATGCGTGTCGCGACGTCGACCATTGCCGGCCTGGTTTTCTTGCTGCTGGCTGCCTGCGACCCAACTTTCAACTGGCGTGAAACCCCGATTGCTGCCAGTACCCTGGTCACCATGTTCCCGTGCAAGCCACACAAGATGGTGCGCCCGGTGGTATTTGCGGCTCGGGAAGTCGAACTGCACATGACCACCTGCGACACGGCCGGAGTTACCGTGGCGGTGGCACACGCCAGCATCTCCGATCGCAGTCAGGCTGGTCCAATGCTGGCGCAATGGCGCAATGCGACACTTGCCGGGATGCGCGCCAGTTCGTCCACCGTTTCAGCGCTGCAGCTGGAACATTCCGATCCATTGCCGCAGTCGGTCACGGTGCGGGCCTTTGGAGTGCGGCCGGATGGACGTGCGGTCGCGTTTCGGGGCGCCTGGTTCGCGCGAGAAACCGAGCTTTTCGCGGCGCTGATGTATTCCGACGAACCGGATTCCGAGGTGGCTGACACCTTTTTCTCGGAGCTCAAGCTGCGATGAATTTGCTTTCAAGGCGTGATGCGGTAGCCGTTTTCCTTGCGTTCGCCTTCGCATATTTCCTGTCCGCCCTGATTCGCGCCGTGACCGCCACCTTGTCGCCGGTATTGACGCAGGAATTTGCGTTGCGCGCCAGTGACCTCGGTCTTTTGGCCGGTGGCTATTTTCTGGGTTTCTCCGCCACCCAACTGCCGCTCGGCGCATGGCTGGACCGGTACGGCCCCAAGCGCGTGCTGGTCTGTTTTCTTGCGGTGGCCGTGGTCGGCTGCATTGCGTTTGCCGCCGCCACCACGTTTGTCGGGTTGCTCGCCGCGCGGGTGCTGTGTGGGGTCGGCGTGAGCGCCTGCCTGATGGCGCCGCTGACCGGATACCGGCGTTGGTTTGCCCCGGCGCTGCAAATGCGCTCGAACTCATGGATGCTAATGACCGGTTCCATGGGAATGGTGGCATCGACCCTGCCAGTGCAGTGGCTGGTGCCGGTGGTTGGATGGCGGCCGTTGTTCGGCGCGTTGGCCGGTTTGCTGCTGCTCGCAATGGCGCTGATCGCCTGGCAGGTCCCGACCTGGCGCATCGCGCGTGCCAACCCGGGCGTGCCAGTTGCTGCGGCCAGTTATGCCGAAGTCTGGCGCCACCCCTATTTTCGCCGGATGGCCCCGTTGGGGTTCTTCTGCTACGGCGGCTTGCTGGCGGTGCAAACCCTGTGGGCCGCGCCATGGATGGTCAAAGTGGCGTCCTACACGCCCCTGGAGGCGGCGACCGGCCTGTTCTGGATCAATGCAACGATGCTGTGCACCTTCTGGTCCTGGGGAATGGCCAGTCCCTGGCTGACCCGGCGCGGGCTCCACGCCGACCGCCTGATCGCGTGGGGTTTGCCGGGCAGCTTCATCGTGCTCGCCGTCACTATTGTGGTTTCCGAAGATTTTCCCGAGTGGTCGGGAGTCCTGCTGGCCCTGTACTGCATGGCATGTTCGTTCGTCACGCCGTCGCAGCCAGCGGTCGGAATGGCCTTCGGCCCGCACACGGCGGGCCGTGCGTTGTCGGCCTATAACTTGGTCATATTCGTGGGCGTATTTTTGATCCAGTGGGGAATCGGCCTGATGATCGACGCCTTGATGGTGATGGGGTCGCCGCAGCGGGTCGCGTTTCAACTCGCGTTCGCGACCTTGCTGGCGTGCTGCGTCGCGTCGTACGTGTACTTCCTTTTTTCGGCAAGCCATAATCGTGGGCCCTGACGTCATGACTACCGGCATACTGATCATCGCCCATACGCCGCTGGCCAGCGCCTTGCGGGAGTGCGTTCTGCATGTGTTTCCGGACCGCGCCACGGCGATCGTCGCGTTCGACGTCCCCAGTGACCTCCAGTTCGAGCATGCGTTGGCCGGCGCGCACGCTGCCATGGCGCGGCTCGCGGAGCCGCAAACCCTGGTGTTGACCGACGTGTTTGGCGCCACGCCGTGCAACGTGGCACAGAAAGTCGTGGACGGGGTCAATACCCGGCTGATCGCCGGCGTGAACCTGCCGATGCTGCTGCGCGCAGTGACCTACCGTGATGAACCGATGGACAGCCTGGTGGCGCTCGCCATGGCCGGTGGCACCCAGGGCGTCATGCAGGTGTCGACGGTGGCCCCGCAAAATCAGGCCAAGAAGAAAAATGATCAAGACCACGGCGACGATCAATAACAAGCTGGGCCTGCACGCCCGTGCCTCGGCGAAGCTCACCAAACTGGCCGGCAGCTTCCCGTGCGAAGTGTGGATGTCGCGTGGCGAGCGCCGCGTCAATGCCAAGAGCATCATGGGCGTCATGATGCTCGCCGCAGGCATCGGGACCACGATAGAAATCGAGACCAGCGGCGCGCGCGAACAGGAAGCCAGCGACGCATTGCTGGCGCTGATCGCGGACAAGTTCGGGGAAGGGGAGTGACATTCGCAATCCACGGTCTGGCGGTCGCGCGTGGCATCGCGATCGGCCGGGCCGTGCTGGTCGCATCCAGCAGGGTGGACGTAGCGCATTACTTCGTCACGCCGGAACAGGTCGAGGCGGAGATCGATCGGGTGCGGGTTGGCCGCAATGCGGTCGTCGACGAGATCCATCGGCTCCAGCGGACCATTGCCCACATGGGTCCCAAGGAAGCGCCACATGAACTCACGGCGCTGCTCGATGTCCACCTGTTGCTGTTGCAGGACGAGGAACTGATCCTGGGTGTCAAACACTGGATTGCGGATCGCCTGTACAACGCCGAGTGGGCGTTGACGACCCAGCTTGAAGTCATCGCGCGCCAGTTTGACGAGATGGAGGACGAGTACCTGCGAGAACGCAAGGCCGACCTGGAGCAGATCACCGAGAAGGTCCTGGGCGCCATGAAGGGCTTGGCCTCGGCGGTGGTCCCGCCAACATTGCGGGTGTCGCGCAAACTGTCCCAGCAGGACCT
>JANLQZ010000604.1:0-3645 GCA_031368125.1 Betaproteobacteria bacterium | reverse complement strand
GCGGCCGGCATCGAGCTGCTTGTCGAGCGCAGCGTTGGAGTACTTGAAGACGTTGGTCGACGAGCCGGTATAGAAGGTGCGGTAGAAGTAGTCGTCCGGGTCCACGCCACCGCCGTTGAGCGACACGAAGGCGGTGAAGTTGGAGGCGCGCCAGTCGGCGACGAACTTGCCGATCTCCTGGGCCAGCAGCGTGACCTTGAAGCCGCCCTTGTCCAGCTGCGCCTGCACGATTTCGGCCGTGTCCTTGGCCACCGGGTTGGGCAATACGTTGACCGTGATCGCCAGCGGGGTGGCGACACCCGCCTCCTTGAGCAGCGCGCGTGCCTTGTCGGGGTTGGACTGGTAACACGGGAACTCGGTGTACGGCATCGCCCAGTCGGTCAGCACCGCCGGCAGCGGCGCGGCGATGGATGCGCGGCCCAGGTACACGCCGCGCACGATCTCATGGCGGTTCAGTGCGTAGTTCAGGGCTTCGCGCACCTTCGGGTTGTCGAATGGGGGCTTGCTCACGTTCATGCCCACCAGGCTGTAGCCGAGGTCCGGCACCTTGGTGGTCACCACACCGGGAATGCGCGCCAGGGCGTTGATCGTGACCGCATCGACCGAGGGGAAGAACTGGTAGGCGCCGCTGGCCATGCCGGCCTGGCGCGTGCTGGCTTCCGGCACGATATTGAACTTGAGCCCGGACAGCTTGGGCAGCCCGGCCACATGGTAGTCGGGGTTCTTGACCAGGCTCACATGGGCATCGGTCACCCACTTGTCGAACTTGAACGGCCCGGTGCCCACTGGCACCTTCTGCAGGTCGGCGGCATTGGCCAGGGATTCGACCGGCACGATCGCGATGGCTTCCAGCTGGCCCACCAGCGGCAGCGAAGGGGTGTTGAGGTTGATGACCACGTCGCCCTTGTCGGCCACGATCTCCTTGACCATCGACAGGCGGGCGGCATAAGGCGAGCCGGTCTTGGTGTCGCGCACGCGCAGCAACGAGGCCACCACGTCGGCCGCGCCCATCGGCTTGCCATTGTGGAATTTGACACCGGGCTTGAGCTTGAAGCGGTAACTCAAGCCATCCTTGGAGATGGTCCAGGAGGTGGCCAGCGAGGGCACGATCTTCAGGTCCTTGTCGATCGCGGTCAGGCCCTCGTAAATGTTCTTGTTGATCAGCACCGTGTTGAACGCCGGCACCACATGCGGGTCGAGCCCGGCGGGCGAACCGTCGGCGGCGATCTCCAGCACCTGGGCGGTGGCAAGGCCCGCGAAGGCCAGGCCGGCGACCAGCGCGGCAACGCGCAGGCCCAGCGGGCGGAGCGCCGGGCGGGAAGCGGGGGAAGCATGGGGGGTCATTCGAGATCTCCTTGTCGGGATGTGCAGGACGGTCGCCTGCAATCAAAAATTCATCTTAGCACCCGGTCCACCCGCCGCATCCGACCCGGGCGGCGCCTGAATTCGCGCTCGCACGACGGCCCGCAGGTCCTTTGCATCGGCAGCTTTGGTTCCCGGATGATCTCGCTGCCGAGATCACGAATCAAGCATCGCAATGCCGCTCTGCTCACCACTTCCGGGGTCTTTCGCCGGTCTACCGCGAACGCGCACGCAACGGCCCGATGGTCTTGCGCAGCAAAAACTCCGAGTGCCCGGCCACCAGAAAATCGGTCAGTTCACCGACCTCGCGGTAACCCAGCCGTGCGTAGAAGCGCCGGCCGGCCTGGTTGAAGGACGACACGCACAGGAACACATTGCGGTGGTCGCGAAATATCCGCTGCTCGGCGAACGCCACCAGTTGCGCGCCAAGGCCCTGGCCGCGGAATTCCGGCGCCAGGCCGATGGTGCGGATGTAGCCGGCAAAGCTGCCGTGCAGGTCGAGCAGCAGGAAACCCGCGAAGCGCCCGTCGACATGCGCCGCATAACGCTCGCGGCCGGGCAGGCGCACGGTGCGCAACAGCGCGTCGACGTCGTAGCCCAGGGTCAGCCAGGGGTCGCTGGCCGCCATCAGGTCGGCGCAGGCCTGCTCCAGCGACGGGTCGATCAGGGGGGCGATATGCATCATCGGGTCGGCGCCACGGCGGCTCAGAGCGACTCCACGATCCAGTCATGGATCTGCGGTCGCAGCGCGAGGAAGGCCTTGTTGTCGCGGCCACCATAGACGCGGTTGCTCAGGATCGCAACCAGCAGGTCACGCTCGGGGTCGTACCACAGGGAGGTGCCGGTGAAGCCGGTGTGGCCGATCGACTGCGGCGAAAAATACCTGCCGCAACTGGCGCCCTGCGGCGACGGCAGCATGAAACCCAGCGCCCAGTCCCCGGCCTGCGGCGCAATGGCACGCCGTGCGAACAGCTGCGCCGTAGCCTGGCGCACCCTGGCGCCGGCCAGAGCGCGCAGCTGGGCCCGCAGTTGCAGGCCGTAGGCCGCCAGGTCATCCATGCTGCCAAACAGCCCGGCGTGGGTGGAGATGCCGCCGAGCGCCCAGGTGTTGTCATCGTGCACCTGCCCCTGCAGGCGCTGGTGGCGCCAGGGGCACAACTCGGTGGGCGCGTACTGCGCCGGCGGATGCAGCGGGTGGTTGTCGACATGGAAGGCCAGGCTGCTGCCCGGGTAGGTGCTGGCCTGGAGGCGCTGCCAGACCTCGAGCAGGTTTCTCTGGTACAGGGCTTCGAGCACGAAGCCGAGCAGCATGAATCCCAGGTCGGAATAAACCGCGCGTCCGGTCTTGTCGCAAGGTGCTGCCTGCAACTGTGCATAGAGCCACCGGCGGCGCTCCAGCCAGGGCAGGCGCAGGTCCGCCGACTCGTAGAACGGCATCCACCATGCGATGCCCGCGGTGTGCGTCAGCAGTTCGGTGATGCGGGTGTGCGGATGGGTGAAGTCGGGCAGGATGTCGACCACGCGGGTGTCCAGTGTCCACAGGCCCTGGTCGCAGGCCTGCATCAGCGCCTGCTGGGTGAATACGATCTTGGTCAGCGAGGCCAGGTCGTAGTAAAGACTGGTGTCGCCGACCTGCAGGTCGCACACCGGCGCGCCGCCGGCGTAGGCGCGCAGCACCACGCCCGGGGTAACATCGACCATAGCGGCCTCGACGCGAGGCGCCAACTTCTGTTCCAGGCTCTGCCGAGTCACCATTTCGCAAATGTACAACCCGCAGACGCCCCTGCTGGACATCCAGGACCTGAGCGTGCGCCTGCGCACCGCGAGTGGCACCCACACGGTGCTGGACCGGGTGTCGCTGCAACTCGGCGCCGGCAAGACGCTGGGCCTGGTCGGCGAATCTGGCTGTGGCAAGAGCGTGACCGCGCTGGCGATCATGCGCCTGCTGCCGCGCGCGCAGACGATCTATGCCGGCGGCCGCATCCTGTTCTGCGGGCAAGACCTGCTGGCCCAGTCCGAAAAGACCATGCGCGGCTTGCGTGGCAGCCAGATCGCGATGATCTTCCAGGAGCCGATGACCAGCCTGAACCCGGTGCTGACGGTGGGCGAACAGGTCGCCGAGGGTCTGCGCCTGCACCGCGACATGGACGCGCGCGCCGCCGCACTGCAGGTGGTGCGCCTGCTGGACCTCGTCGGCATCGCGGCAGCAGCCAAACGGGTCGGCGCCTATGCGCATGAGCTGTCGGGCGGGCAGCGCCAGCGCGTGATGATCGCCATGGCGCT
>JANLQZ010000597.1:0-1670 GCA_031368125.1 Betaproteobacteria bacterium | reverse complement strand
GGGCGACAAGGAAGCCTTGTTCGACGCCGCGCAGAGCAAGGTCTACCGCCATCCCACCTTCTATCCCATGCCCGACGGCGTGAAGAACATCTGAAGCCCGGGCAACATGAACCCGAAATTCGACTACCTGCTGCGCCTGGGCGACAACTGCCTGGTGTTGTCGCAGCAACTCGGCGCCTGGTGTGGGCACGGGCCAGCGCTGGAGGAGGACCTGGCGCTGACCAACGTGGCGCTCGACCTGCTCGGGCAGGCGCGCCTGTGGTTGTCGTACGCCGCAGAGGTCGAGGGCGCGGGACGCGATGAGGACGCGCTGGCCTTCGGCCGCGATGTGTTCGATTTCCGCAACCTGTTGCTGGTCGAGCAGCCGAACGGCCACTATGGCGACACGGTGGCGCGCCAGTTCCTGTTCGACGTCTGGCACCAGCAGCTGCTGGCCGGGCTGGCGCGGTCCAACGATGGCCGCATCGCGGAGATCGCGGTCAAGTCCGCCAAGGAGGTGCGGTACCACCTGGAGCGCAGCGCCCACCTGGTGGTCGCGCTGGGCGACGGTACACCCGAGAGCCATGGCCGCATGCAGGCTTCGGTGGAGCGGCTGTGGCCCTACACCAACGAGTGGTTCGAGTCCGACCCGGTCGACGCGTTCTGCGCCGAAGCCGGCCTGGCGCCGGCTGCGCCCAGCCTCGCGGCGCCATGGCGTGCCAGCGTGTCGGTCGTGCTGGCGCGGGCCACCCTGGTGGTGCCGGATTACACCGGCCACCAGCGCGGCGGACGCACCGGTGTGCATTCGGAGCATCTGGGCCACCTGCTGAGCGAACTGCAGTTCGTGCAGCGGGCTTATCCCGGGGCGCAGTGGTGAACGCCCAGGTGTTGCCGCTGCAGGCGCAGGTTGCCGCGCGCGCCAGCCGCGAGGCGGTGCTTGGCTGGCTCGGGAGCGTGATGGACCCCGAGGTCCCGGTGGTGTCGGTCGTCGACCTCGGGATCGTGCGCGACGCCCAGTGGCAGGAGCAGGCTGCCGACAGCGCTGCGGCCAGCCTGGTCGTCACCGTCACGCCCACCTATTCCGGCTGCCCCGCCACGGAAGTGATCGCGCAGTCGATCCGCGACGCCTTGCACGCGCATGGCGTGGACCGGGTCGAGGTGCGCACCCAGTTGTCGCCGGCCTGGACCACCGACTGGATGAGCACCGCCGGCCGCGAGGCGCTACGCCGCTACGGCATCGCCCCGCCGGCCGAAAAAGCCCCGGGCGCGGATGGCGCGCAGACCATCGACATCGGTGCGCTGACGCGCGGCCGTGTGCCGGTACCGTGCCCGCTGTGCGGCTCGCCCAGGACGCGCCTGTTGTCGCAATTCGGCTCCACCGCCTGCAAGGCCTTGTACCGGTGCAACTCCTGCCTGGAACCGTTCGACTATTTCAAGCCGCACTGAGAACCGCCATGCACCTCGATCACCCCCCTTCGCGACAGGTGCCGGCGCCGGCGTCCGTCGTGTAGCTGGCCTGAGATGAAATTTGTGTTATCCGCGTGTCGATGCGGCGATCAAACCGCGCAGACGGCCAACGGCCCATTGCGGTCGTTGGTTTGCCCTGGTAGCGGCTCGCCACCATGGTTGGCAGGGCCGCGGGCCGGCAGTGACTGTGCTCCGGGTCACGCGCGAGCGACTGCTCCTGGTGT
>JANLQZ010000595.1:0-7484 GCA_031368125.1 Betaproteobacteria bacterium | reverse complement strand
GCCCCGCCGCGCTTGTCGCTGCCGCGGAACGTTGCCGCCGACGCCCAGGCCGTCGTGACCAGCTGGGAGATGGAAAGTCCGGATGCGAAGATCCTGGCCTTGAGCGAAGCCATGTCCTGCTCCCCGACCAATTCATGATCCAGTGCGGGAATGGGGTCCTGCCACAACTGCGGCAGCGCAGGAACGAGCGGGCCTAGATAACGAGACACAGGCCCCATGTCGCGGTGCGTGAGCTTGTACCAGGCCTTGGCAAACGCATCCGCGAATTCTTGTGGATTCTTGTGGAAACGCCTGGAAATCTTCTCATAGGCAGGGTCCATCCTCAGCGCGAGGTCAGTCGTGGCCATGAACGGGTCACGCCGCTTCGATGGGTCGTGGGCATCCGGCACGGTGCCCGCCCCAGCTCCGTCCTTGGGAGTCCACTGGTGAGCACCGGCAGGGCTCTTCGTCAGCTCCCACTCATAACCGAACAGTGTGTCGAAGTAGCTGTTGTCCCACGTCACCGGGGTGGGGGTCCATGCGCCTTCCAATCCGCTGGAGATCGTATCGATGCCTTTGCCGATGCCGAAGTTGTTTTTCCAGCCGAAGCCTTGCTCTCCGATATCGGCACCCTCGGGCTCGGGACCCACGTACTTGCCCGGATCAGCAGCGCCGTGGCATTTGCCGAAGGTATGCCCGCCGGCACAGAGCGCAACTGTTTCCTCGTCATCCATCGCCATGCGAGCGAAGGTCTCGCGGATATCCCGTGCCGCGGCGACCGGATCCGGGTTGCCATTCGGCCCTTGCGGGTTCACGTAGATCAAGCCCATCTGAACGGCGCCGAGAGGGTTCTCGAGTTCCCGGTCGCCGCTGTAGCGCTTGTCGCCCAGCCACTCGGCCTCAGGACCCCAGTAAATGTCTTCTGGTGGCTCCCAAACATCCGCCCGACCACCGGCGAAACCGAAGGTCTTGAACCCCATCGACTCCAGGGCGACGTTACCGGTCAGGATCATGAGGTCGGCCCAGGAAAGTTTCAGTCCGTACTTCTGCTTGATCGGCCAGAGCAACCGGCGCGCCTTGTCGAGGTTGACGTTGTCCGGCCAGCTGTTGAGCGGCGCAAATCGCTGTGCGCCGGCACCGGAGCCACCGCGGCCATCGCCGATACGGTACGTGCCGGCGCTGTGCCATGCCATACGAATGAAGAACGGCCCATAGTGGCCGTAGTCCGCGGGCCACCAGTCCTGCGAGGTTGTCATCAAAGCGTGGAGGTCCTTGATCACGGCATCCAGGTCGAGACTCTTGAACTCCTCAGCGTAGTTGAACTCCGTGCCCATCGGATCGGACAGGAGCGAGTTCTGATGAAGAATCTTGAGGTTCAGCTGATTGGGCCACCAGTCCGCATTGGTCGTGGCCCCAGCCACTGCAGGTTTGCGGGCGCCGCCCGACATCGGGCATTTTGTATCGTTTGACATGGTTCACTCCTCCGGTTGATCGCAGTTTGCGACCGGCCACAGTGTAGAGTTAGTGCATCGATCGATCAATGAAATTTTGCCAATGGTGTCGATAGTGCGGTCTGACACGCCCACGCTTTTCACAATGACCTGGAGTGCTGTATCGATACCCACGGCTTTGCGCGGGCGTGCAAAGATGACTGCGGGTGCGACGGGTTCGTCGCCGTCGCCTCAAGAGGCCGCGGGCTGTGCCGCCCGTGCAACGCCTGGCGCATGGTCCAGCGTTGTTGGGGGCATACGCCGCCTATCCGTCGTTGCGGCGCACCGTGTCCGCGGCAGTTCCGAATGTCAGTTTCCCATCCGGTGGCCCGGCACCCCTGGAGGCGACGGCCCATCTGGATGCGATCCACCGGCGCCGCCGCGCAGGCTCAACTTCGCTGGCCCGAGATGTAGTGTTCGAGCTGCTCGATGATGAACTTCTGCTCGGAAAGGATGTCCTTGACCAGATCGCCGATCGAGACCAGGCCGGTCAGCCTGCCGCCGTCCATCACCGGCAGGTGGCGCAGCCGGTGCTCGGTCATGAGCGCCATGCATTCCTCGCTGGTGCGGTGCGGGTGCACGATCATGACCTCGGTTTGCATGATGTCACCCAGCAGCGTGTCCTTGGGCGAGCGCGCCATCAGGACCACATTGCGCGCCACGTCGCGCTCGGTGACGATACCGATGACCTGGTCGCCTTGCACCACCACCAGCGCACCGATGTTCTTTTCCGCCATCAGCTTGACGGCATCGAACACCGAAGCCGCGGGCTCGATGGTGTAGATGGCGAAGTCGGCCTTCGACTTGAGGATGTCCACCACGGTTGTCATGACGATCCCTCCCCGCCTCAGGGCGGCTGACGCAATTGCTCGATGAAAGAAGACAACAACACGTCGAAGCTTACGCCGATTCGCCGCGCCTGGTCCGGATTGGCGTCGACCGGGTTTTCACGCCGTGATGCCGGTGACGCCGCGCTCGACGCATGCCATGAGTGGACGCCGCTCGTCGCAGCTTTGCAGCGTGTGCGCGCACTGCCGGACATGCCGACCGATCGCCGCCCGGCGGCCGACGCGTGGTTATACTGCAACGCGCCGGGTCCCCCTGCCAGACGCCGGATTGACCCCATGGACACCACCACACCCACACCGACAGAAATCAAGCTGCACCAGAAATCACGGGTCATGGAGCTCGTGTTTTCGGACGGCAGCCAGTTCGAGTTGAGCTACGAGCTGCTGCGCGTCTATTCACCTTCCGCCGAAGTGCGCGGGCACGGGCCCGGCCAGGAGGTGTTGCAGATCGGCAAACGGCTGGTCGATATTTCGACCCTCGAGCCGGTCGGCAACTACGCGGTGCAGCCGACCTTCTCCGACGGTCACAGCACCGGCATCTACTCCTGGGACTATCTGTTCTGGCTGGGAAGCAACCGCGATGTGGTGTGGCAGGAGTACCTGGATCGCCTCGCAGCGGCCGGGGCCAGCCGGGAGCCGGGACCCGAGCCGTTCGAGCAGCGGCCAAAATCAAAATAACCCGGCCGCCTCTCGTCGCCAGGCGTTCGCCGTCCATGTTGTCTCAGGCTGCGGCATCGCCCCGAGCCACTGCGCCGTTCAGGGTCGTGCTCATCAATCCGTATGAGCTGGGTCGGCAGCCGTTTGCCCTGGCCGAGCCTGCCGCCATGCTCAAGCGCGAGGGTTTTGCGGTGACCTGCCTCGACCTTTCGCTGCAAAAACTCGATCCCGGCCTCCTTGCGAATGCCGGCCTGGTGGCGCTGTATGTCGGCATGCATACCGCCACCCGCATTGCGGTGGAAGCCCTGCCCCACATCCGGCGGCTCGCCCCCGATGCCCACCTTTGCGTGTATGGACTCTACGCCCCGATGAACGAGGCGCTGCTGCGTGCGCTGGGCGTGGGAACCGTTCTGGGCGGAGAAGTGGAACCCGCGTTGTTGTCCATTGGCCGGCGACTGCGGGCCCATGGCGCGCCGATGAACCCAGCGCCCTTGGCGATCGGGCAGAGCGAAGCCGTGATCAGCCTGGACCGGGTCGCGTTCGAGGTACCGGACCGCAGCGGCTTGCCCCCACTCGCCCGCTACGCCCATCTGGTACTGCCGGACGGATCCACCCGGGTGGCGGGGTTTGCCGAGGGCAGCCGGGGCTGCAAGCACCTGTGCCGCCACTGTCCGGTGGTGCCGGTGTACCAGGGGACGTTCCGCGTCGTCCCGGTCGACGTGGTGATGCAGGACATAGACCAGCAGGTTCGGGCCGGTGCGGCGCACATCTCGTTTGGCGACCCGGATTTCTTCAACGGCCCCACCCACGGCCTCCGACTGGCGCGGGCGATGCACGACGCGTTTCCCGAACTCACGTTCGATGCCACCATCAAGATCCAGCACCTGATCGACCACGCCCCACTGCTGCCCGAATTGCGGCGGTGCGGCTGCCTGTTCATCACCTCGGCGGTCGAGGCGGTGGACGACGGCATCCTGGGCCTTCTCGCCAAGAACCACACCAGCGCCGACTTCGACCGCGCGGTGGCGCTGACACGCGCAGCCGGCATAACACTCGCGCCGACCTTTGTCGCCTTCACCCCGTGGACGACACTGGACGGTTATATCGCACTGCTGCAGCGGCTGCTGGAGCTGCAGTTGGTAGAGAGCGTGCCCCCGGTGCAGCTCACCATCCGGCTGCTGGTTCCCGCAGGCTCCTACCTGCTGCAGTTGCCCGGCTTCAGGGAGCAGCTGCTGGCCTTCGATGCCGGACTGCTGGGTTATCCGTGGCGACATGCCGATCCCCGTCTCGACCAACTGCAACGCGACCTGCAGGCACTGGTAGCGCGAGCCGAACAGCAGGGTCTGCCGCGCCGCGACGTGTTTGCCGCCGCATGGCGCATGGCCCATGAAGCTGCGATGCGCTCCGCGCCAGCCCTTGAAGATCACATGGGTGCTCCGATCCCACGCCTGTCCGAGCCGTGGTACTGCTGCGCCGAGCCGACCGCGCAACAACTGCAGTCTTTCTGAGCCGGGCGATCCATGAAACGCGTGTTGTTGCTGCTCCCCACCACCGGATACCGGAACCACGACTTTGTCGCCGCGGCGGGACGACTGGATGTCGAGATCGTGGCGGCCGCCAACTACTGCCACCGGCTGGCGCCGGCCTGGGGCCTGCCTCCCATCATGGCGCTGCATTTCGACCAGCCGGAGCAGGCGGCGGACGAGGCCATGCGGGTCATCAACGGCCACCTGGATGGCGTGCTGGCGGTGGACGATTCGGGCGTCGAACTTGCCGCGCTGCTGTCGGAACGGCTGGGCCTGCCGGACAACCCGTTGCGCGCGGTGCGCCTGGTGCGCGACAAGCTGGCTTTCCGTCGGCTGCTCCAGGAGCAGGCTTTCCCGTGTCCCGAATTCCACCACCTGCCGACCGGCGCCGACCCGCGCGATCTGCTTTCCGAGTTGAAGTTTCCGGTGGTGGTGAAGGCCCGCCGTTTGTCGGCCAGCCGCGGCGTGATCCGTGCCGACGATGCCGAACAGCTGCTGCGCAGCGTCGAGCGGGTGCGGGCGATCCAGTCCAGGGCCGACCGCGAAGCCCGGCAGCTGGGCCTGATCATCGAGGACTTCATTCCTGGACGCGAGTACGCGCTGGAAGGCATGCTGGAAGGCGGCGAGCTCACCACCCTCGCGTTGTTCGACAAGCCCGACCCGCTGGACGGGCCGTACTTCGAAGAGACCCTTTACATCACGCCGTCGCGGCTGCTGCCCAAGCTGCAGCAAGACATCCGTCACGAGGTGGCGCGCGCCTGCCAGGCCGCCGGGCTCGTGACTGGGCCGGTGCACGCCGAAATGCGCGTCAATGCGCACGGCATATGGCTGCTCGAGATCGCGCCGCGCTCCATTGGCGGCTTGTGCGGACACGTGCTCACCCATTCGCTGGGCATGAGCCTGGAAGAGCTGATCCTGCGCGCGCTGGTCGGCCAACCGTTGGCAGCAGCGCGCGCAGATGCTGGCGCCGCCGGAGTCATGATGATCCCGATTCCACGGCGCGGGATCTACCACGGTGTCGAAGGCCTGGCCGCGGCGCGGGCGGTGCCCGGTATCAGCGCGCTCACCGTGACCGCCGAGCCCGGCCAGATCGTCGCGCCGCCACCCGACGGCGCCAGCTACCTGGGCTTTGTCTTCGCCCGGGCCGCAACCCCGGCCGATGCCGAAGATGCGCTGCGCATCGCGCACCACCGTTTGCGCTTCGACATCCGCCCCGAATATTCGGCGATGTAGGCGGGCGCCACTGGGAAACCTTGTAACCCAGGCCGCCCGCGCTGAAAAAGGATCGCCGAGCTGCCGCGCGGGCAACGGCCCTGGCTGGTCGCGGCCTGGCACAGGTTGGAAGCCTGAAGGCACGACAGCGACCAGATCGAAGCAGTGATGGGCGGCATGCCTGATGGACCTCGGCCCACCCACGCCTGTGGACCGGCGGCCACTGGAGAGCAGCTCATCAGCCCGGCCGCCGCAAAGCGGTCAGTCAATTCGATTCCGCCTGAAGGACTAGCCCGGGTGACGCTTTCATTCGGCGCGTTATTGTTTTCCTAATGCGATCCTGACACGACTGGTGCTACGCTGATCACACCATGAATGCTCCCAGGGATTCTGAATCCAGCGCCTATTCGACCGGCAACTGGTTTGTCGTGGTGTTGCTGCTCGCAGCAGCAACTGCGTGCGGGTTCTTGCTGGACAAGTACGTGTCGCTGACCAGCCTGGCCATGATTTACGTGCTCGCGGTCGTCATCGCCTCCTACAAGCTGGACTGGATCGAGTCAGCCGTCTGCGCCGTGGGCGCCGTCACTGTGATGAACTTTTTTTTCGTGCCACCGCGCTGGACCTTCGAGGTCGAAAGCCAGGAGCATTTCATCGCTCTGATCTCCATGCTGGTATTGGCCCTGGTGATCAGTCATCTGGCGACCGGCCTTCGGCGGGAGACCCAGATCGCGCGCCTGAACGAGCAGCGGGCACGTCAGCTGCAAGGTCTCGCCTCCGATCTGTCCGGCGTCGCCGCAGCGCAGGAAGTCCTGCAACTGGGCCGGACCGCCCTCGCCGACGCCTTTGAGGGGCCTTGCATACTGGCCCTGACAAATGACCAGGGTGAACTGTCTCCCACCGGCGGCTTCGACGCGTTAGTACGGGACGGCATGCACTGTTGCATGACCGAGCGGGCCATCCTTGGACCGGGGACCGGGCGTTGGCCAGGGCTGGAAGCCTGGTACTTGCCCTTGGGAGACAAGGATCGGGTTGCCGGCGCTGCCTGCATCCGGCCAGCCCTGGCTGGTGATGCCAGTGGCCGCGAACATGCGCAGGCGCTGTGCACCCTGCTCGCGCAAGCGTTGTGGCGCCTGCAACTCACCGCGTCCATGCTGGCAGCGCAGAGTGAGTCCCAGCACCAGCAATTGCAAAGCACTTTCCTGGCGGCGGTCTCTCACGATTTGCGTACACCGCTGGCAGCCATTGTCGGCGCGGCCTCTTCACTGCAAACCCAGCGTGACAAACTCAGCCTGCCCGAGCAGGAGCGCTTGCTCGGCAGTATCGTCAGTGAGGCCGCCTACCTGTCCGCAGTGACCGAGAACACGCTGCAGCTCGTGCGGCTGGCCAGCCCGGCCCAGGGACTACGGCGCGACTGGGAGTCGATGGAAGAAATCGTCGGCGCGGTGCTGGCTCGTGTGCGCGAGCGTGATCCAGCCCGGCGCATCAAATCCAGCGTGCCCAAGGACCTGCCGCTGGTCAAGGCGGACCCTGTGCTGCTGGCCCAACTGATAGCCAACCTGCTGGACAACGCGCTCGAATACAGCCAGGGCAGGATCGATCTGACGGTCTGCTGCGACGGTAGCAAGCTCGCTGTCGCCGTCAAGGACCGGGGCCCGGGCATTCCGTCCGATGAACAGGCCCACTTGTTCGAGCCGTACGCCCGTGGCGACGGATCAGCACAACGGGGCGTCGGGCTTGGCCTGGCAGTGTGCCGGGCCATTGCCCAAGCGCAT